>JBODRP010000334.1:0-5719 GCA_050633005.1 Trichormus sp.
TCATTACTCATTACTCATTACTCATTACTCATTACTCATTACTCATTACTCACTATCATGACACGAACCACCTGAGAGGCTATAATTGTCTACTTGCACCCAACTATCTTGACCCAATGCCCAAAATCCTGTAAAAATGTTGTATTCAGTTTCATTCCCGGTTCTAAATCGCAGAGTCAATTGTGTATAACGAGGTAAGCTACCAAATTTGAGTTCTGAAAACACTTTTTGTCTAGCATCTCTCACCCCAAAATAACCATCTGTCACATTACCAGAAGTGCGAACATAGGCTGTTAACAAATATTGGGTATTAGGCTGGAGTATGACGCGCTGACGGATACCATTCCATCCTGAAACGTTTCGCATCCAAGCATTGTTGCTGCCAGAATGACTGTACCCTAATCCGCGATCGATACCCACTCTCCCTTCACCAGCCCAAGGACTAGAAACTGTTTGGCTAGTCTGTCCTTCAAAATTACCACCAGAAAGGGGAGCAGCGCAAGAAGCGTGAGTTTGCGTAGTAGAGAAACTTAGTGTAACTAAAGTAGTGATAAATGCAGCGATTTTACCAATTGAGAACTGTGGTTTAGCCATTGAGCTTAATACCTTAATTGTGGGTAATGATGAAACATGACAAATAATCATATGTTCCCACAATTAGTTTTATGCACATCAGATGAACTGAAGCCTGCGAGTCGATTACATTAACTAATATATATTTTCTTAAATTTTGTTATTGATAAATTCGCTTACGGCGTAAAAAACTATTTTAGTAAACTTCATCATGACTACCAATGTCAACAAATACAGCATTACCATCATCTGTGAAATAAAATATTACTCTCTCGTCATAATCTAGACTAAAACTCCATAAATCATCAAGTTTGCCTGAGAGTTTATGTGTTTTTAAGCTTTGATCAAATGGATCTAGTGTAAATTTTTCAACTTTTTGCTAAAACTTGGCTTCTAAATCAGTATTTCCCTTAATTCGCTTTTTAAAAGCACGTTTAAATGATGAACTAAAACTGACTTCTATCATAAATCTTCTATCATCCGTTTAAGTTCATCGATATGAGAGGAAAACTTGAAGTCGTGATTTTTCTCTTCTGTCTTGGAGGTTTGATAGTGCTGGTATATTTCTTCTCGTCTTTCCTCACGAAGATACTGTTGTAAGAGAAATTGTAATTCTTGCTTTTCTGCCAATGACAGACATTTAATTGCTTCAACTAAATCACTAAAAGCCATGTTTTGATCGCTAGTTTGTATTGTTTGCTATATGTTTAACATATGATATCTGCTGTTTATGATAAAACAAGATGAATAAAAGCATAATTAAAACTGGTAGCTAATTACTCTATGTTAACAATTATTGGTTGTGGAAATCTCAATCGCAGTGATGATGCTGTAGGTGTCATCATAGCTCAACGCCTACAAAAATACCTAGCTGAAAATCCCCATCCCAACGTGCAAGTATACGACTGTGGAACAGCCGGAATGGAGGTAATGTTTCAAGCTAGAGGTAGTAAAAAATTAGTAATTATTGATGCTAGTTCAAGCGGTTCTGAACCTGGAGCAGTGTTTGAAGTTCCTGGGGAAGAATTAGCAGCATTACCAGAACCTAGTTATAATCTGCATGATTTTCGTTGGGATCATGCTTTAGCGGCGGGGAAGAAAATCTTTCAAGATGATTTCCCACAAGATGTAACTGTCTATTTAATTGAAGCAGCAAACCTTGATTTAGGACTAGATTTAAGTCCTGTAGTGCAGAATGCTGCTAATTTAGTATTTGAGAAAATAACTCAAATCATTAGTAATTAATGCTGGGCATGGGGCATAGGGCATTGGGCATAGAGCATTGGGCATAAATAAATCTCCCTTGTCTCCCTTGTCTCCCTTGTCTCCCTTGTCTTCCCCTGCTCCCCCTGCTCCCCCTGCTCCCCTGCCCCCTACTCCCTGCCCCCTGCCCCCTTGCTTCCTTTCAAGCCATATCCCGATATACAGACAATTCATCTACCCTCATTTCAAAGGGTACGCCTTCACTCTCTGGGGGACAAACGCGAATTTTGGCACTGCTGACTATTTGGTTGAGTAATGTACCCATTGGTACGAGTTTTTGTAACACCCGCCAGTTTGTTACTTCATCTGGACATTCAATCACTAATGTCATAGCATTGGCTTGAGTGGTAACATACCATCTACAGTTAGACAACAGATTTTTGAGAGTGCGATCGCAAGCTTCATAAAAGTACCTGCTAATCGAATACTCTAGTTGCTGTCTCAGGATAATATCCGCCGAAGATGGCTGCATGGGATGTTGATCGTCACTGTTAAAATAATAGCTCTGCCCTTTCATTTCTGATTACAATCCTAAGTTAAATTCCAATTGCTACTGCATAAAGCACATCTTTATCTGTTTCTAAGAATTTCTGAGTTTCATCATCATAAAAAGCACCAATGCCACAACATTGAATGCCTATATAATTACTTGCCAGATAAATTCTTTGTCCCAGAAATCCAGCTATTTGCATAGCGGTTTGATAGCTGGTATATTCACATACAAGGAAAAAAATCACACCACAATTTTTGGCGATCGCTTGATTAATACACAAGTAACTAGTTTGTTCACTAAAGTTACCTGGTTTCACCAAATGCGCGCCTTTATATAACCCTGGTGACATTCCTGCAACGCGATGCACCACCGAGTAAACTTCTATTTCTTCAAAGTTTGCCGTTGGGATTTGCTGATTTAGTCTTTGCAAGACATATAAATACTGTTCTTGCAAAATAGCCTCTTTCCGGAAACGTCGAAATGAACGTCTATTCCAGACAGTTTGGTAGAATTTTTCAGGCCCAAAATCACATTGAGGCTGTTGAAATTGTTGTTGGCGACTGGTTTGACAAGCTGTCGCTTGATAGCTATCTTCAATAAATTGATTAGCTTCAAAATAATCTGTACCACAAACAAAAGGAACTTGTAACCTCAGTTTTCTCACTTTTTTAGCTTGTACTTCACCAGATACTGCACAAGCAGTAATAAACTCTTTATTCTCAAATCCTAAAGCTGTATTGAGAGCGAGTTTATCAAAGTCAAAAATTAACTGAAAATTACGCTCATGGAGATAAGCCGATGCTGCAACAGCACCTAAATGATGTCCGCTATCTAACAGACAATATCTTATGCTCCTGTTTTTATATTTCCAGCTAGACCTATAATAAACAGAACTAATTAAAAAAATGAATCCGCTTATACTTTTGCTTGGTATAATATAACTCTCTAACCCATCATCAATTAATTCATAGATCAGAGTTAGACAATTATTCTCAACTTCTAAATGATAAATACCGTCCACTATTTCCGGCATTCCGCGAATTTGTACATACACCTCAGTAGGGTACAACGCGCCTGCTGATGGATTTACCCGTAGTTTATGTGCAGCATTCTTATACATCTTATCTAAGGTAACAGCACTAGTTAACCAAATAAAAGAGTGAATTTTATTATTGAGATTTAATTTCACTCTTTTATAAAATTTTGGATAAACTTTAAATGCAGATGGTTGAGTTGCATAATCTACATAGTTTGGATCAACCTGCACAGATAAGTATGAATGCTTGGTAGCCTCATGAATAGTTGTACCATCTAGATTATTTTGCAGCATTTTTCAATATCCTTAAAACATCTATAGTGCTAGCAAAATCTATTGCCTTATAGTCATCCAAATTTTTTAAATCTAAGTTAGGATAGTATTGTAAAAGTAACTTCAATACTTCTGCTTTCCCTGATGATGCAGCATACATAGTAACAGTCGCACCATTATCATTTTGATTATCAATATTAATCTGATGAGCTAATAAAAAATCAATTAAATCATAGTGATTACCAAAACAAGCAAACCACAACGCATTATTTCCATCATTATTTCTAGCATTAATATCAGCACCAGCATTAATTAATTCTTCAACAACTGTAAAAACTCCTGTCCGTGTAGCTTTCATCAAAGCAGTATCGCCATTTTCCCCATGCTGATTTAAATCTGCGCTGTTGTAACCTTTTGCGGCTAACCATTGCTGAGTTTCCGCACTTAAATCGGGGTTACTTTTTTTATTCATCATGATTCTTTGTGTTGATAAATAATTTACGCAATAATAGGTAATGGTGGGAATTACCCACCATTTCTAAACACAATGCTATAGAATTATGACGCTGAAAGCTGTAAACTCAGACTCTAAAGTGTCAAAAGGGATTACCTTTTGACTTTCACAGCTAGACAGTAGCAAACACTGGTTTTTCTGCAAAGATTTCTCTAGCAGATTTTTCAGGTTTAGGTAAGCCATAATAACAGGCTTCTGTTTCGAGTTCGTCTACAAAATCCCAAGCTTCAATTGTTCGTTTAGAGTCTGGGCCATAATTAGCAGAAATCGCACGCGCATCGGAGATAGCCTTGTGCAGTTCTTTACGCAAGAACACTAGTTTTGGTTTAGCAATAAAGTCATCCTTGCTGACAATATCAGTAACAGAAATTACACCCAATAATTCACCGCGAATTACAGGCGCACACCATACATTTGTATTCGTTAATAAACGTGCTACATATTCTACATCGAGATCAGGATCGATAACGATGCAGGGTTTACTCATAACTTCGTAGACATGAACTTTGTCAGGATCTTTACCATAAGCAACAACCTTACCTGCAATATCAGCCACAGTCACGATACCGTAAGCATCAGCACTATGACGAGGTTCTACAATTAACGCACGCAGTCCTTTGAGCCTCAATAGTCTGACTGCTTCTGCTACAGTTGCGGAGCTGCTAATAGTAGCAACATCTTGAGTCATAATTTGTTTGGCTCTCATAATTACTGCTCCTTATGTTTGCAAGGACGGAAATTATTACTAAACTGCTGCAATTTTGCCAAAACTATTTCTGCATAAGCTGCACACTTAACTCAAATTCGCTATGAATTTTTAGTTAATGTATTGGCTACGTGCAAAAAACGTTTCAGGTAAGTAGACATACCTTTCATCTAGTTCCGTAACTATTTCATACCTTAATAAGTCTGGTTAATTTCTATTTACAATTTACGCAGTTTCTACCTCATTGAAGCTCTCTGGCTGTCTATCAAATTTCTGTGTTTGACCAGTCTTAAGGTAGTAATGTCTCAATCACCCGGTTATCGCTCTTTGCTGAAGTTTCAGTTCACCAGCAACAATTTAGCTTACTTATATATTATCACTCTGATAAGTTGAAATTATGAACGTTTATAAATATTGCCGTATATATTCGTTAAAACCGCTTAAAAATTACTACATTAACTGCAATTTTTCTGCTTATGACGTATCATGCTAGCTTTTAATTTGAGTGGATATCATTAAGGTAATGATTAAATAGCTTTTACAGAGATAAAAATCAATAAAATAACTATTAAATTGCTATATATAGAATCCGGTTTGATTTCCGAAAAAATTCAAGTATATGTAGTGGCGTGGCAAGCCTTAAATGTTGCAAAAAAGTGTAGGTTGGGTTGACGTAAGGAAACCCAACACCAATATCTAAGTTGGGTTTCACTGCGTACCATTTTGTGGAAGCAAGCTACAACCCAACCTACATTTAATGCACTACTTTAGCGTTGCCACGCCAATACAATTTAAGTTTTACTTTATAACTCACCGTTCGCGTAATAGAATTTGACTAAGAGGAATTATCTACAAGATTGC
>JBODRP010000335.1:0-5709 GCA_050633005.1 Trichormus sp.
TAAGTGAGACAAACAACTCATCTATTTTGTGTCGGCAATAAATACATGATTTATCTGTCCCACATATTAAATTTTGAGTCAAAAATGTGACTTAAAAATGACAAAGATAAAATAAGGTTGTGTACATTAGTTCTAATTATCCTGCATCATCCTCTAGAAAAATCTTTTGCATTGTTCGTACTTACATCTGTTTTCTTGATTTTAAAAGTATAAAAACTGACGCAAGAAAGCTTCTATCACTGGTAAGATTGATCACAACCTAGAGAATGATTGACAAAACTGACAATTTGAGTAAAGTGTGACATATTCAAGGTTGGGTTAAGCCCAGCGCAACCGCAGTCAACGAAAACCTCATAGAACAACACTTATATACAACAGATACCCCCGCCCCAGATTTACTAATTTGCACTAGTCGAGAGATGCGATTAAGTAATACCGTTTCTTGATGAAGATGCACTTTATTCTGTACTGTAGAGACGTTGCATGCAACGTCTCTACATCATTTATTTGGCGCAACTTCATAGAGAATTGGTATAACTTACTGTTGTGGCAAATAGCGTATACAGAAATATATTTCACCGATATTTTTTGGCCTGATTTTGATCAAGAAGCATTACATCAAGCCTTATTAAATTATCAAAAACGCGATCGCCGTTTCGGTCAAGCCAAACCTCTACTCTCAGCGTAACCCTGAGTAAAATCAATTACCTAAACCCTTTTTGGGTAAAAAGGGTATAAGCTAACAATTAGTAGCTTTTAAAAAAGGTGAAAACATATGGAAAACAAGAGTAAGCAAGTTTATAACTATACAGTTCTTCTAGAAAAAGAAGCAGATGGTGGATATCATGCCTTTTGTCCTATTCTCAAAGGCTGTCATTCTCAAGGCGATACTTTTGAAGAAGCTGTTGAGAATATTACCGAAGCTATTGAATTATATCTTGAAAGTTTAATGGCTGATCATCAACCTATCCCTAAAGAAGATTTAATTGTTAAGCCATTAAGTATTCTAATATGAGTAATTTTCCTAGCGTCAAAGCTAAAGACTTTGTGAAAGTTATTGAAAAATTAGGTTTTTATCTTGATCGTCAAAAGGGTAGTCATGCTATTTACAAGAATGTTCAAGGCAATCGAGTTGTCGTGCCAATTCATTCTGGAAAAGACATAAAACAAGGTACTTTGATAGGAATGATTCAAGATATTGGCATTGATAAAGAAACATTCTTCGAGTTGTTACTACAAAAATAATATACAAAAGGCAACTCAACCCCCTGCCCCATGCCCCCAAACCCTCAGCTAGTAGGGTGCGTTAAAGCAACGCGTAACACACCGTATGATTATGGTGCGTTACGGCGATTTATACTGTTGCTCATACTGAAATCATCACACTGCCGTAACACACCCTACTTAATTGCTACTTAATTGCCCCATACCCCCAAACCATCAGTAAAATCACTTGCCTAAACACCCAAGAATTTGGCACAATAAACCCAAATCCTGCCAAATCAAAAACCATGCCTCAGCCCGGCGACATCCTCCGCAACCACTATAAAATAGTTAAAATCCTCGGAAGTGGTGGATTTGGTGACACCTACCTAGCGCAAGATATCGACCTACCCGGACAGCCCAAGTGTGTAGTTAAACACCTCAAACCCAACCCAGATCCCAAAGTATTAGAAATCGTCAGAAGATTATTTGACAGCGAAGCCCAAGTATTATATCGTCTAGGCAACGATAGCGACCAGATACCCCGATTATTTGCCCACTTTGAAGAACAAGGCGAATTTTACCTAGTCCAAGAATTTATAGATGGGCAAGACTTAAGCTATGAAATCATTCCCAGTGAAAAGTTAACAGAAATAGCAGTCATCAAACTATTACAAGAAATATTAGAAGTATTAGCAATAGTCCACAAACAGAACATCATTCACCGCGACATCAAACCCCAAAACTTAATGCGTCGGCGGCAAGATGGTAAGATCGTGCTAATTGACTTTGGTGCAGTCAAAGAAGTTGAAGCCATGACAGTGAACACCCAAGGTCAAACAAGTTTGAGTGTAGCCATTGGTAGTCTTGGTTATATGCCCAGCGAACAAGCAGCCGGACGACCGAAATTAAGCAGTGATGTCTATGCAGTGGGGATGTTAGCAATTCAAGCGTTAACAGGGAAACAACCCCAAGAACTACCCAGAGATTCTACAACAGATGAAGTAATTTGGCGCAATTTGGCAAATGTCACCGAGAAGTTGGCAGATGTGTTAAATAAGATGGTGAGTTATTACTTTCGGGATAGATACCCTTCAGCAGTGGAAGCGTTGGAAGCAGTCAAGTCACTACAGCCACAACAGCGACAAGTAACACCGCCACCACCACCACCACCACCACCGCCACCACCGCCACAAATGTCAAGACGCAAGGTAATACAAACAGTTGGGTTTGCGGGTGCTGGGTTAGGTTTAGCAATCATAATACCGCGCCTATCGCAGAGTGATTCAGTTCCTAGTAACCCGTCTCGCCCTTCCTCCAATACCTTACAAACCTTTCAATTTCAAAGCGTGACAGTAGATGCAAGAGGGAATATTATCAACCGCCGCAATGAGCAAGCAAGATATTTTGCAGAAAACTTAGGTAATGGTGTCACCTTAGAAATGGTGCAGATACCAGGGGGAACATTTACAATGGGTTCACTAGAAAGGGAAGCGGGGCGAGACTCAGATGAGAGTCCCCAGCGTCAGGTAACAGTTCCCGGCTTCTTCATGGGGAAATATGAAATCACCCAGGAACAGTATCAAGCCATCATGGGAACAAATCCTGCTAACTTCAAAGGTGAGAAAAGACCAGTAGAACAAGTCAGTTGGGATAATGCGGTAGATTTTTGTGAGAAATTGAGCCAGAAGACAGGAAAAACCTACAGGCTACCCAGCGAGGCGGAATGGGAATATGCCTGTCGTGCGGGGACAACTACACCGTTTTATTTTGGGGAAACGATAACCAAAGATTTAGCTAACTACAGTAGTGATCAAACAACAAATGTAGGAATATTTCCGCCGAACTCTTTCGGTTTATATGATATGTGTGGTAATGTATGGGAATGGTGTGAAGACGTATATAATAATACTTACCAAGTAATTCCAAAAGATGGTAGTGCATATTTAGACAGTAGCAATAATAGCATAAAGGTTCTGCGTGGTGGTTCTTGGTTTATTGATGCGTTAGATTGCCGTTCGGCCAATCGTCTCGCATTTCCACACACAAATATTGACAACGGCGTTGGTTTTCGCGTAGTCGCGGTGGCTATTTAAGAAACCGGGTTTCTTTTAGGTTCACCGCGACAATATTAGTTTTCCTCACGAGAAACCCGGTTTCTGACTTCGCGCGGGTCTCACGGCTAAACTGAACACTTGTCCAACTCAACAAAAATTTTGTATTGAGGTTTATGACTGCTGCTCTAGAATCCTTTCAATATCACGCCCAGCATAAAGAACTCGCACAATTTCAATATTCTTATCCCGTTCAAAATAAAAAATCAGATATTTCTTAAAGCCCTTCACAGTCCACTTACGTAACCCTTGTAAACGCGGATTTTCCGACAAATAAAGGCTACCGACTCCAGACATTCGTGATAACTGTGCAAAAGTCTCTCGTGCAGAGTCAAAAAATTGTAATGCGGTATCAAGATTGTCTTGAGAAATATAAGCAAAATGTTCATCAATATCTAAACTCGCCTGTGGTTTAATAACAATTCGTTTGGTCATTATTGTCTCTGACCCATTTGTTCAACCAACTTGGCACGTTTTTCCTCCCACCACTCGTCTGTCACTTCTACAGTTTCCCCACTGTCTAGACCTTCGATGAGCAGAGATTCTAAATGTTTTTGAGCGATGCGCTTCTGTTCTTGGGAAATGAGATAATTGATATATTCGTCCGTATTAGCGTAGCCGCCAGCAACGACTTGTTGCTCAAGAAATTCTTGCAATTGCTCAGGAAGTGAAAGATTAATTTTTAGCATAAACAATCACCTCTTGGATTTATTGCCACACAATTCACAACTATTATATGCTGTCGGGATGGCTGGCGTGCGATCGCAATCAGAAAGGTTGTCAAGGAGTATGTCAAAATCGTTCATAATCCATCGGCACAGACTGACCCTGAGCAATTTCTTGCTTGGCGCGCCGGGCTGCTGCCATGAGACTACCCTGCGTCTTTTGAAAGGAAGACTCCCATCGCGCTTCATCTTCTAAATCGGCAATCAACTCACGAAGATACTCTGCAACACGCTCTTGCAATTCATCAGGCAGAGATTCAACCATCTTGATGATTGTGGAAATAGTAGGCGAAGACATATAATTATCTGGGAATAATTTTTTTACAATTTTCCTGCACGGTAAAACTATCAAAAGGTTTCTTTAAAATATAGTTTTCTTGATAGCAATTTAATTCTAGAATACATCTAAACTCTCGTGCAAAAGCTAAAGAAACAGAAACCCGGTTTCTATGCGTGTAATTATCCAGCGAGTCAAATCATCTCAGGTAACTGTTAACGGTGAAGTTATCGGCAAAATTGGACGAGGATTAAATTTACTCGTCGGTATTGCTGACACAGACACCGAGGCAGAACTCGACTGGATGGCGCGTAAATGTTTAGAATTACGCTTGTTTCCCGATGAAGAAGGCGGCGACAGGTGGCAAAAATCTGTGCAAGAAATTGGGGGTGAGTTATTAGTAGTCAGCCAATTTACCCTCTACGGTGACTGTCGCAAAGGTCGCCGTCCTTCTTTTGACCGTTCAGCAAATCCTGTACAAGCTGAGGAATTATATAACAGCTTTGTTGCTAAGTTGAAAACTACTGGTTTAACAGTAGAAACAGGCAAATTTGGCGCAATGATGCAAGTCGCCATCGAAAATGATGGGCCAGTGACTTTGATATTGGAAAAAGAGTTTTGAATTTGTTTCTCCTTCCTAAGTCCCAATGCCCAATTCCCAATGCCCAATTCCCAATGCCCAATTCCCAATGCCCACCAAATGATGAGAGAATATTAAACTAATGATTACAAAACTTTAAATTCATTGATCATGGCGAAAATCCAGTTTTCCAGGGGACTTGACGAGGAAGTAATTCCAGAGGTACGTTTGACTCGATCGCGCAGTGGTGACAGTGGCACAGCAACGTTTATTTTTAGCAATCCGAAGATATTAGATCAAGGTAGTAGTGAAGACATCACGGGGATGTACTTGATTGATGAAGAAGGAGAACTCATCACCCGTGAGGTGAAAGCTAAATTCATCAACGGTAAACCAGAAGCCTTAGAAGCTATTTATTTAATGAAATCTAGCGATGAATGGGATCGCTTTATGCGTTTTATGGAGCGATACGCCGAACAAAATGGTTTAGGATTTAGCAAATCCTAACTATTTAAATTTTTAGTGAAGCCCTAAGTATAGCTAAGTACTGTACTTTCAATTGAATCTTTAGCATGATCTAAATGGTACAGTTAATCTCACCGCTAACCCTTATGGATCTAGCGGTGGGAGTTTTAGGGAAGAAAAAAATTATATGCAAGTAAAACCTATTACCATTACTCTAGTAGTTTCACTTGTAGCAGTACAAAGTGCTTATGGGCGAGATATCGACATCACCAGCAAGCCTTTTATGGAAGCTGCGCTAACGGTGATGACCTTTGATTATTTCGCAACGAAATGTCAGCAAAATGG
>JBODRP010000336.1:0-5694 GCA_050633005.1 Trichormus sp.
ATTACCTATTCATTACTTTTACAAAAACTGCAAGAAAGTCGGATAGCAGAGAATCAAAACGTTGGTAATGCCAGCATTATCTCCCCGGCTGAAATACCAGATGAACCAATGTCTTCTCCTATGATCTCTTACTTGAGTGCTGGCTTATTAGCTTTTGTTGCAGCTTTAGTAACCGTGTATATTTTGGAAGCAAAAGATAAATCTATTAAAACTATTGATGAAGCTAGAAAGTTAATTGGTTTAACTTTATTAGGTGTGATTCCTAGAGTTAATAAATTCAAAAAATATGGGGACGAAGATGAAGGCATAGAGTATTATAACCAAAGGATTATTATGAGGGATTTTCCTCGCTCTGCAATCAGTGAAGCTTATCGGATGTTAAGAGCAAATCTGCGGTTTATGAGTGCTGATAAAGAGTTAAAAGTGATTGTTGTCACTAGCTCTGTACCCCAAGAAGGTAAGTCAACAGTAGCTGCTAACTTAGCTACAGCATTAGCTCAAAAAGAACATCAAGTATTACTCATAGATGCAGATTTACACCGTCCTGTACAGCATAAAATTTGGGACATTAATAATAGTCAAGGTCTAAGTAATGTAATTGTTGAGCAGACAAATACTAAAATAGCGATTAAGCCAGTGATGGAACATTTGGATGTCCTCACCTCTGGAGTAGTACCGCCTAATCCTGCATCTCTATTAGACTCCAAACGTATGGCAACCTTAATTGATACCTTTGCAACTAAATACAATTTTGTAATTATTGACACCCCTGCCTTAAATGTTGCTGCTGATGCTGCTACCTTGGGACAAATGGCTGATGGTGTTTTATTAGTAGTTCGGCCAGGTGTAGTAGATTCAGTAAATGCGGCTTTTGCTAGAGAATTTTTAGAAAAATCTGGTCAAAATGTTTTAGGACAAGTAGTTAACGGTGTGCTTTCCTACAATGAACGCTACAGCTACTACTTTGCTCAGGAAGATTACCCACAGGAAAGTACGAGTATGGCTAAAGTTAAAGTCTAACTATAAACTGAAAGGGACGATTTCAATTAGAAGTCGTCCCTTTAAATTTATCAAAATGAAGTATTATTTATCTACTTACCCGTGCAGATTCTACCCATTCGTCCCAAGAGCTATCATAACCAATATAAGTAATTTTATAAAGATTATTACTCATATCTAAAACTTTTGCTTGATACCATTTCCCCCGCCACAGAACTCTTACCGAATCCCCGATTTCAAATGATGCTCGAAATCTTGCAGGTTCAATCCACTCATTCCAGGAACTATCATAACCATCGTAGGTAATATAGCATTGATTATCATCAACCTTTAATACTGTAGCTGGATACCATGCTCCTTTCCAAAGAACCTCCGCCTTTTGTCCTACAGAACAGGGTGAAGCCGCAAAGGCACTGGGGATTAATGTTCCTATCCAAGTTGCCATGAAAACACCAGCAAACAACAATTTATTTTTCATTTTGATAGTATTTGCCACTAAAATTTGCCAGTAACTTTCACTATTTTCATGGCATTTAATTGGCGATCACCTCAGAAAAAACTATGAATTTACGCCGCTTTTTGTGAAGATATAGCTATGTTATTATGAATTTAAAATTAATAGCATTTAACAATTTTATTGAGTTACTATTAGTAACAATTAAAAATACTAAATATTAGTTTTTATTAGAGTCATCAAGTTTTAGTAATTGGTAATGGGCAATTGAATATAAATTATTACCCATTACCTACAGTACTTACGCAAGTGTTACAATTGATCGTTGGTGCGTGACGCTATAAGTCTCATGGTTACGTTGACATACTTTCGCAGCGTCACACAATTAAGGAGTTTTTTGTAAATCAGGTCTTTCTTCTGGAACGATCGCACCAGCAACAGGGCATACTTGAACACAGATGCCACAATCAATACAGGTAGAAAAATCGATCCAGTACCAATCAGTTCCCTTAACATTTTTACCAGGGCCTTGATCAATACAAGCAACTGGACAAGCATCTACGCAGTCAGCAACACCTTCACAGACATCAGTAACAATAGTGTGTGGCATTTGATAGATTCCCTCTCTTTTGAATTAGCTTTTTCTAGCCTAGCAGGGGAAAAATCAATTCAAAATTCTTCTTGGAAAGTTGCTCCTCTTGGGCAAAGCCCAAGACGGCACTTTCCGCAAAATTCAAAATTCAAAATTATGAATTAGGCGCACGGTAACAGGGGAAGGGATGAGTATTAGTATTTCCCCTACACCCCTATACCCCTACACCCCTATACCCCTATACCCCTACACTTTCAATTGCTGGTGTTCCATCGGCTTTAATCCAGGCAATTTGGGCTATATTGCGATCGCGTGCGTATTGTTTAATTGCCTCTGTATCTTTCCCACTTAGTTCCATTTCTACGCGGACTAAATGAGTAGAATCACGCAGCTTTTGAGCATAGGCAAAGGCCGCAGCATGAGCAATTGGCGTTTCAGCAACTACCAACCAGTTACTAGCTGGGGTTTCCTGCGGTAATTGCTGAGTTGACAATAAAACTTGATACAGGTCTTCAATATTCAGCACAAAGCCAATACCGGGAATATCTTCACCTTGGGGGTTATATAGTCCCAAAAGCTTGTCGTAACGACCACCTCGTCCTAAAACCTGTGGTTGTGATTCCCTACTACTGACAATTTCAAACACAATGCCGGTGTAGTAGTCTATCGTTTGGATTAGACTGAGGTCGAGAATAATCGGGAATTTACCTTCTGATTCTAATAACTCGACTAGAGATTTGAGGTTATTAACTGCTTGTTGCTGATTGGCATCTAAACCCAGAGTACTGACTTTTTGCAACACATCTGCACTATTACCACGCAAATCTAACATGGTTCTAGCGCGATCGCGCAATTCGTCACTTAAGGGCAGAGTATCTATAGTAATCCGGTCAAGATGAGCGATCGCACTCCGCACTTTACCACGTACATTTTCAGGAAAAGCATTTAATAGCGATCGTGTGATTCCCGCTTCACCTAAAATTAAATGCCAGTCCTGTAAATCTAACGCCATCAAGCAATTACTCACTAACAGTAATACCTCAGCGTTTGCTAACAAACCACCCACACCTAACAATTCCACCCCAGCTTGATAAAATTCTTGCTGACGATTGTGTCGGTTTTCCCAGATGCGGCGAAAGACGTTAGCATTGTAATACAGTCGTTGCGGATAAGTAGTACCTGCCATCCGCGTTGCCACAGCACGAGCAATAGAAGCTGTTAACTCTGGCCGTAATCCTAACTCTTCATCTTCAGCATTTTGCAGTTGAATCACCATTTGGCGTTGAATTGCTTCCCCCGCCATCAGTGTATCCATACGTTCTAGGGTTGAGGTAATAATCCTGTGGTATCCCCAACGATGAAACACCTGCTGTAATCTATCTTCAATCCACCGTTTTTGAGCCACATCCAGAGGTAATAAATCCCTCCCTCCTGCGGCTGGTTGATACACCATTCATCCTCCGTTATATTGCCCCATTTTCCTGCAAACAGGCAAACTGCACATTGCATTGTCTGTCTTCGCCTATGCAGCCAAGTATATTGGAAAAGGTCATCAATCTAAAGAGGTTGACCCTGGGAATTTTAGATTTTAAATTTTAGATTGTGGATTGTTTTTGGTACAAGCCCCACACCCTTATTTTTTCTTCCCACTAAACAAACCACCAAACAAACCACCTCCAGATTTCTCTGGTTGCTTATGACCAGCATTAGCTGCTGCATTGCCATTATGACTACTAGATTGTAGTCCTAGGAATTTATCTATTTTAGGCTTCCAGGCCAAAGCTGTAGGATCTTTGGGGTCTAATTTTAGGGCATTATCAAAGTGGATTTTCGCCATTTTTAGCTGATTTTGCTTCAAATAGACAAATCCCAGCAAACTATGACAACGGCTATTTTTTGGCTCGATCTTCAGCGCGTCTTGTAACTCTATTTTGGCTTGAGCAAATTGATTTTTATCAATTAAAGCTTGAGCGCGCCGCAGATATTGTTCAATAGCTGGATCTTCTTTTGGGGGTGAGGGTGGTGGTGTATCTATATTTGGCTGAGGTGAATTGGAGTTAAGCTGAGGTTGAGCAACTGGTGGGGGTGAAGATAAGACTTTACCAGCACGCCGCATTAAGTAAACTAAATTTAACTCGCTGATTTGGGAAATAATCGGGATTGACTGCTGTAAACAATCGTATTGAGTTTCAGCAATTTTAGCGATCGCACTTTTATAAGCATGATCAATATTAGGAGCGGCTGCTAACTGTTTAGCTAAATCTGTAGTCAATTCTACTGAAGCTGATTCCAGGACTAACCGCTTACCTATTTGGGACAAAATTATCATGTATTCCGAACGGGTGCGTTCTGTGGACAGGATTTCATAAGCGGGGTTAACTAACTTCGAGAGTAATTCAATAGCCAGTTTTTTTTCTGACTCAGTATGAATTGCACTGCTATCAGGATGTAAATGTCGGGCAATTTTTAGATATCTCTTGCGGATTTCTCTGAAATCAGCGTCAACTGGAACACACAAGATAGCATGATTGTCGATGAAGTCATATTTAAATAATCCACGATCTATTCTTAAAGACATAAAGCAGGTAGCACCAAAGGAGCAGTGAGATTGTTTCTAGTTTACTTCGCTCACCCAAGGAAGCGTCAGTATTAGCCTGTGATTATTATTCCCTTTAGTCGATCCTGATTTATCTATATCTTTGCCCTTATTGCCAAGCCAATAGAGGTGGTACTTGCATTAATGCTCTGCTGAGGTTGTCATGAAGATAACCATTAGTTGCGAGGATTCTACCAGAAGCGATTTTTAAGGGCGTGCCATCATAGGCGGTGACTTTCCCACCAGCTTCTTGTAATAAAATTATCCCAGCTACAACATCCCAAGGAGATATTCCCCGTTCCCAATAACCATCTACACGCCCACAGGCGACGGATGCTAAATCTAAAGCGGCTGAACCACTGCGGCGCACCCCTTGGGTGAGATGGGTGAGGTGACAAAATTCCGCATAGTTATTATCTGATGTTTCTCGGCGATCATAAGCAAATCCGGTCACTAATAAGCTCTTACTCAATTCGGAGGTTTCGGAAACATGAATTGGGCGGCGGTTGCGTGTTGCACCCAAACCAGCAGCCCCCCGGAATAGCTCATTATGAAATGGATCATAAATCACCCCTACCTGGGGCGCACCATCAATTAACAACCCAATAGAAACGCAAAAAGCCGGGTATTGGTGAGCGTAGTTAGTTGTACCATCAAGAGGATCAATTGCCCAGAGATATTTAGCATCTTGATTTCCCAGTTTTCCCGATTCCTCTGCCAAAATAGAATGCTCAGGAAAATGACGACGCAAAATTTCTAAAATTACTGCTTCTGAAGCTTTATCAGCCGCAGTTACTAAATCCCCAGGACGACTCTTTTCTGTAATCTCATCTTCTAATTTACCCAAATACCCTAGTAAAACTGCACCGGCAGCCAGAGCCGCTTCTGTCGCAATATCAAGAAAAATTTGCAGGTTAGTCATTATTAATTAGTTATATATTCATAGGGTATGGGGCATGGGGCATGGGGCATTCAGTATGATAACTGTTCACTGTTCACTGATTTACAGCAGATTCGATGTTGATGAGGTACAGCAACTGATTGAAAAAAGTA
>JBODRP010000337.1:0-5665 GCA_050633005.1 Trichormus sp.
ATATTTTCTTTTATCTAAAAGCATTAATTGTTCATTTTCACGCGCTGCAATAACATGACCAGCAGCAAGAAAACCAAGCGGCTCATTACCAATATTTCCACTTCTTTTAAAATATGCTCTAGAGCCAACCTTTATAAATTTAGAATTTCCACAACTCGATGATGTTATATAATAATCCTCATAATCTGAAAAAAATTTCTTTATTTTTTCAGGGATTTCTTTATTTAGAATAGTTCCTTCTCCTGTATCATATGGTGCTTCACCATTGACAAGAAAAATTATAGTTTCCATAATAGATGCAATTGGCTCAGAATACTAATTATGAGCGTAGCTATCTAAGATGCAAATAGTCAGCAGTATTTTCACTTGACAATAATCTTGATTTTCCTCCTCATAGGAAACGCCTCATAATGAATTTTGAGGCGTTTACCAGTTGATAACTATCTTAAGGTTTGATATATGTTAGCTCTCAATTCCTATTACTGGAATAAAAGGCTTACTCAGACTGAATTGGGTTGTCTTTAGGATTCACTAATTTCAGTAACTTCTGCTTAATTTGCGCGTCAAACACTTCCCATTTCATTCTGGCATAGGCAGAATTTTCATTACCACCAGACAAGAATCCCATCGGAATTTCAAAGCCACCAGCACCCGTTCTCCCACCACCAAAAAATCGTCCGGTGCTATCTTGACCAAAGGCTTCTTTGATAAATTCATCAGGATCAAGGGTGAGTTTGGTTGTTCTCAGCGAACCAATGACTACTTCTAGTTCATCATCTTCATCGTGAACAATACCATAAACCACAGCAGTATGTACGTTTTCTTCTGTCACTAGAAAATCTGCTGCTTGGGGTATAGCGTCACGATCGTCGTAGCGTAAGTAACCAACACCAGCAATAGAAAAGTTATTCTGGACGATGCGATTTTTGAGCGATCGCTCAATTACATCCATCACCCGTTTAGAACGGTTAGCCTGAAGTATAGCATTTAGCAGTTGAGCATCATAAAATCTACTTAAATATGCTGCTGCCATAAAATCTTCTTCTTGCGCTTGCATCAGGCGATTCGTGTCTGAACGCAAGCCGTGCATCAAAGCAGTAGCACATTTAACGTGCTGACTAATGCTGCTATCTAAAGCTAGTAAACCACACTGAATATATTGAGTGAAAATAGTGGCTGTAGCTCTCACATACGGACGCACATCCAGAAACTCTGATTTCAAGTCCGCTTGCAAACTATGATGATCAACTATTGCTACTATCGGTATTCCTGCTTGTTGTAAAGATGTTAATAGCTGACTGGTTGTGCCTTGGTTATCAATCAAAACCAAACCTTGATAACCTGATAAGTCTTTCGTCTTCAGGGTTTGTGGTGTCCAGCGTTGTGCAGGTAAACCCGTTAGCTTGACTAAAGCTATATTTTCTTGGTGGCTTAAAGTCCCAGCATAAATAATTTCACATTTGATATCATATTGCTGGGCAATCAGCTGGTAAGTCCAAGCACAAGAAAGGGCATCAGGATCAGGAAAATCTTGCAAAATAATCAACTGACGCTCATGTCGATGTGATAGTAGTGTCTTTTGCAATTCTTCTGATTTTTGCGATGCCAGAGAATTGCTACGTTGTCCTACATATATCCCTACTCCTTCGGGTGTAGATGTTGGTGAAGTAGATTTAATCAGTGACACTTCCGTTTCTTTGTCTATCTCAGCGTCCTCCGAATGAGATTCCGTAGTCAAGGGAAAACTATCAGACTGCTTAATAAAAGAAGAATGTAATTGCATGGTAAAATTTGTTCTAAGTATGAGGCTCTATTAATTTTTTTTAGAGACACTACAAGCAGCAGTTGATTGATTTAGCCCCACGTTACTGATTTTTGCAAAAATCTGGGGAGATAGGGATATATATCTCGGTATATTTTTTGTCAATCAGATAATTCATCAATCTACCCAATTCTACCAGAATGCACATTGAGCTTGAAAACCAAGATTGCTGATATTGTCAAGCGTATCTCAAATAACCCTGAATTTCTGTCTCTCTAACTCAGGATATAAGTAGAGAATATGTCGTCTAATGTTTACCTATTATCTTCTCCGCTTGTACTGAAATAAAACTATGATTTACCGCATTTGTTACACAACCATAAACCCTATGCTAACCTAAATTGCGCTTTTAACCATAGGCTTAAGTTCATCCTCATTGCCGCTAAAAATATTTTGGCTGCTGGACAAGCAGTTACAGTCTGTGGAGCGAACATAAGACGGATGAGTCTAAAGGGCAGTTGCGTAGACCTGAAGGGGCGTGGGTAAGCAAAACTCGTAAGCGAAGGAAACAGAAACCTAAGTCGTGAGTCTTAGGAATCACCACCCTAAAAGTGCGGTGAGGATGTCAAATTCTATGTTGTACTTATTAGATATTTTTGCCCACTAGTTTTAGCCATTCGATAATTTTTAATAGATTTGGGATTATTTCAATTTATTGTCATAATTCAATTTCTATCAACTCAATTACTGCTGATTTGTCTTAAGTAATTTATAAATTATGTATGTATAATTTTTAGCATTATTTAATACTTAGAAATTTATCTAAAAAATAATTTTTAGCAAATTTCGACGTTCCATTACTTTATGAGTTATAATATGTACCTGTTGATTATTGAGTAAAGTGATACTTTAGTCTCAATATCTACATTAAACAATAGATGCTGTTGAAAAACATAATTGGAATTTATAATTAAGTCAATTAAAATAAGAAGTTAATATGTTGGCCAATTAACATTGAAGACTATGAACTTCTGTGGGAAAAGGCATACGGAAATATAGCACCCGGATAACGTGACAATCAGGCTACCGGGTACTCAGTATTATGGTCTTGATATTAAAGTCCTATAACATATTTTTGCCACTCTTGATGGAGTCCACTTTTAAGATGCTTGCTTACCTCAAAATAAAGGCTGCTATAAGGTTGACGAGGCTGATGCCTTAGTAGCATATGAGCTTCTTGTGGAGTCCGACTGCCTTTTTTGACGTTACAACGTACACAAGCTGTAACAATATTCTCCCAAGTATCACCACCACCGCGCGATCGCGGGATCACATGATCTAATGTTAACTCATCGCCTGTGTAACCACAGTATTGACAAGTATGTCCATCACGATGCAAGATATTCCGGCGAGTTAGAGGGATTTCCTTGTAAGGCACACGCACATAATGGCGCAACCTAATCACCGTTGGTAGCGGAAAGTCTGTATAAAGAAACTTACCGTTGTGTTCAACACGTTCTGCTTTGCCTTTAATTAACAGAACCGCAGCACGACGCCAGCTCGTTATGTTGAGCGGTTCGTAAGAGGCGTTTAGGACTAAAACCTTCCCCATTGATTAACGCTCAAGGTATTAGTTTTACATATATTAACACGAATCTCCGCTCATGGGGAGATGAGAATAAATTATACTTTCACAATTTTTTCAAAAATGATATTGGTGGAAGACGCTAATTAGCTAGAGGTTTGAAATGTATATTCATTTTTAGATTTTGCAGGAATAATCAACAACATTGTTGTCTCCGTTGATTTCAGTATCCATTAGTAAATATAACTTATAAGCCCCAAACAGATTTACTGGCAGTCAAATATAGATACAGATTGGAATAGGTAATAGCTGACTGAGCATTTATTATTACGTTCCTATTTGCGATTAAATATATCAATAGATATTTTTATTGCTGACAGAGAAAGCTTACTTACACCTAAAGGTAGGAAGTTTTCAATTATTAACCTAGGTATATTGTATTTATTCCGTAATGAAGGTTAAACTTCCTGATTAACTCTGAACTAATTAAACTCAATAGTGGTGTGATAGGAGAGAGTCAAAATGTTGAGTAGGGAACAAGCTGCAAAGATTGCTGCTAATCAAAAGTGTGATACATATGCCTGGTTCTCACAACGGGCTTGGGTTGAAATTGACTTAGATGCTTTAAATCATAATGTACAGCAAATCAAGCAGTTTTTATCACCAAGTACCCAATTAATGGCAGTAGTCAAAGCAGATGCTTATGGTCATGGTGCAGTGACAGTAGCACAAACAGTCTTGCAAGCTGGTGCAAATTGGTTAGGAGTTGCTACAGTGCCTGAAGGGATTCAACTCCGAGAAGGTGGTATTCAAGCACCAATTTTGATTTTAGGCGCAACCCACACACCAGAGCAAATTCATGCGATCGCTCACTGGCAACTCCAACCCACAATCAGCAGTCCCAAACAAGCTTTCATCTTCTCTAATACCTTAGAAACCATTGAGTATAGTTCTCCTATTCCAGTACATATCAAACTAGATACAGGAATGTCTAGATTGGGTACTAACTGGCAAGAAGCAGGTGAATTTATACAGCTAGTAGACCGTCTGCCTCATCTTGACATTGCCAGTATTTACTCTCATCTGGCTACAGCAGACAGTCCAGACCAGACAATTATGCAGCAACAGCATCAAAGATTTGAGGAAGCGATCGCTCAAATCAAAGCTTTAGGAATTAAAATTCCTTCTTTACACCTAGCCAACTCAGCTGCTACTCTCACAGACTCAACATTACATTACGACCTAGTGCGTGTTGGATTAGCCGTCTATGGACTCTATCCTGCCCCACATTTACAACACACAATTAAACTAAAACCAGTTCTTCAACTCAATGCACGAGTTACCCACGTTAAAACAATTGCCCCTGGTACGGGTGTCAGCTACGGTCATAAATTTATTGCCCCTAGAGAAATACGCCTAGCCGTTGTTGGTATTGGTTACGCAGATGGTGTACCACGAAACCTTTCCAACAAGTTGCAGGTATTAATTCGTGGTCAGCGAGTACCACAAATCGGCACAATCACAATGGATCAGTTAATGATAGATGTAACTAGTATTCCAGATTTACAAGAAGGTGAAGTAGTCACTTTACTTGGTGAGCAAGGCAATCAAAAAATTACAGCAGATGATTGGGCAGAAGAGTTAAAGACCATTTCCTGGGAAATTTTGTGCGGCTTCAAACATCGCCTACCTCGCGTTGCACTAATGTAGTCAAATCATACCTGAGGTACTGATGATTAATTTTCAATTTTTACCTATTCTCTATTCCCTTACAATATATGTTATGCTACAGTAGTTAAATAATGAATGCGGATGTGGCGGAATTGGCAGACGCGCTAGATTTAGGTTCTAGTTCCTTTGGAGTGAAGGTTCAAGTCCTTTCATCCGCATACACTTAATAAAGTATCCAAAAGGGTTGTTAGTCACGTATTACTAGCAACCCTTTCTTTTTCTGTTAATACACCTATGTGAACGACGATTCCTTAACCCTCTCACTCTCTAATCAACCTAGCGGTTGATGCTGATCGGAGATACTTAACTCTTCGGGAGCTTGCTACGTCATCCTCCACTGTCCATCCTGACCCTACTAGCAGCTGAGGGTGGGGACTTCCTTGATGTGGTTAAACTCAGAAGAACTCACAGTATTTGTTTTAATGTAGTTAAACTATCGGCAAAAAAATAAATCAAAATAACTATAAGCTTTAGCTGACAATGGTTGCGCCCTACCATCTCACTATTTGACAGAAAATTTTCAACATCAGTAGTTGACACACCAAGTCGGGTGAGCTATATTGAATAAGTGCCTGAGAGGAGAGCGC
>JBODRP010000338.1:0-5663 GCA_050633005.1 Trichormus sp.
GTAATGAGTAATGAGTAATGAGTAATGAGTAATGAGTAATGAGTAATGAGTAAATGGGGTATGCTGTTGGGATTTTAAAACTTTTTACTCGTAGGTAATTCGTGGCTATTTTTGGAAAAGAAAGTGCAAGACAATTGGGATGTAATGCTTAAAAAGCTTACATCTCCTATTTTTTGGAGCTAAAAAAATTGTAAAAAATAAGGGTAAAACTGTTCCCCATTCCGCCAAGCCCCTTCCCTACCTCCACTAAAAGACTTTATGATATTTCTAATAGTAAAAGTAATAAATTTATATGAAATCTAGGTGAAAAAATTCATCAATTTTTTGTATCAAAAGACCATAGGACTTATATTTGATTTTTGAATTGATAAGTAGTAACACACCTCTTCCAAAGCTTTTGGTGCGTTACGGCTTACGCCTAACACACCCTACTTGTACTGATTGAAAAAAGTAACGAGTAATAAGTAAATTTATTACTCGTTACTTATTACTTATTACTTATTACTTATTACTTATTACTTATTTTTAGCCAAAACGCCCGGAAACATAGTCACGGGTACGAGGATCGAGGGGATGACTAAAAATTTGAGTTGTAGTACCAAATTCCACCATTTGACCAATACGACTTTCATCGGTACTAAAGAAAGCTGTAAAATCAGAGACACGGGTGGCTTGCTGCATATTGTGAGTAACAATAGCAATAGTTAGTTCCGAACGCAAACTATGAATGAGTTCTTCAACTTTCATGGTAGCGATGGGATCAAGAGCAGAACAAGGTTCATCCATCAATAAAATTTTTGGCTTGATGGCTAAAGCACGAGCAATACAAAGCCGTTGTTGTTGACCTCCAGAAAGTCCTAAAGCTGATTGATTGAGCTTATCTTTGACTTCACTCCACAGTGCAGCACCTTTAAGGGCTGATTCGACAATTTCATCTAATTCTGCTTGGGGTAGTCTACCTGATATTCTCACACCATAGGCAACATTTTCATAGATGCTCATAGGAAAAGGATTTGGTCTTTGAAAAACCATACCGATTTGGCGGCGGAGTCTATTAATATTAATCCGAGGGTCATAAATATTTTGACCAAAAAATTCTACTTTTCCTTCTACCTTAACTGGCCCTTCTAATTGACTAATTCTATTCAGGGTTTTGATAAAGGTAGATTTACCACAACCACTAGGGCCAATAATAGCTGTGACTTGGTTTTGGTAAATATCCATAGACACCCCTTCAATGGCTTTTGAGGTGTTGTAATAAAAGCTGAGGCTTTTAACTTTAATAGCTGGTTTTAATTCATTCATCATGCCAGGGGATGTCACGTTATTCACTTAATTTTTTTCTTACTGGTAACTAGGCGAGAAATGAGGCTAACACACAAAACTAAGCCAAGTAAAATAATGGAAGTTGTCCAGACTAGTTGGTTTCTTTCTGGATTCGGGTCATTGTATAGATTAAATATTAATACTGGTAGGGAAGCTGTGGGGCTGATTAATCCGGCTGACCAGTCTAAACTAAATAAGGCAGTAAAAATTAGTGGTGCTGTTTCACCTGCGGCGCGAGCTACGGCAAGTAAAACACCTGTAGTAATTGCAGGTATAGCGGCTGTAACAACTATGCGAAAAGTTGTTTGAAAACGTGTTCCTCCTAAAGCAGCAGAGGCTAGGCGTTGGTCTATGGGAATTAATTTTAAGGCTTCTTCTGTGGTGAGGACAATGATAGGCAGCATGATTGTAGCTAAGGCAAAACCACCTGCGATCGCACTAAATTCCTTAGTTAATAACACTATCACACCATAGGCAAATATGCCCACGACAATGGAAGGCACGCCAGTCAAAATACTGGTGATAAAACGAACGAACCGAGCATAACGATTGGTTTTTCCAAACTCCGCCAGAAATATTCCTGTAAATAAGCCAACCGGAATACTCAAAACTGAACCAATGATTACGACTGTGATTGTACCTAAAATAGCATTACCAAATCCGTTATCAATTACCGATTGAGTAAACAATTCTATTTTGATGCCACTGATGCCTCTAGCAATAATTTCCCACAAAATTGATATCAATGGAATTAATGCTAAACCGGCAAACCCAAAAGCAATTACATTCATGGCGTAAGTGAATAATAGCCTGAATGTTGGTAGAGGGCTATATAGTTCTTGTGCTAATAATTTATCTATTTCAGAATTTTGATAGTTTGCCATATGTTTACGTAACGTTAAAATTTCGTGTCAACAATAGCTATTTACTGTTATTACTAAACCACTGCACTAATAACCTAGCAGCAATATTTACAGCTAAAGTTAAACCAAATAAAATTAATCCCAAATAACTTAAAGCTCCAATGTGCAAACCTGGTTGTGCTTCAGCAAATTCATTGGCGAGTACAGAAGGAATTGTATAACCTGGATCAAGTAAAGATAAGCTAATTTGGGCAGAGTTACCAATTACCATAGTTACGGCCATTGTTTCCCCCAAAGCACGTCCTAAAGCCAGCATTGATGCACTGACAATTCCTGAAAATCCCGCAGGTAATAACACTCGAAAAATAGTTTCCCAACGGGTGCTACCCAAAGCCATAGATGCAGTACGTAGTTCTTTTGGTATGGCTAGTAATACGTCACGGGTAATGGCCGCCATTGTGGGTAAAATCATAATTGCTAAAATTATCCCGGCGGTGAGCATATTTGTGCCGATGGGGAAGTCTGATTTAAAAAGTGGTATCCAAGCTAAGTTAGTTGATAACCATTTTTGTAAAGGTTCGATGACAGGAATAAAAGTAAAAACACCCCACAAGCCAATAATTACACTAGGAATAGCAGCGATCAATTCTACGACAAATGCTAATGTAGTTTTAACTGATCCTGGGAGAAAGTTTTCGCTCGTAACTAAAGCCACTGCTATACCTACAGGGAAAGCAATTAAAATAGCGATCGCACTACTTACTAAAGTTCCATAAATGTAGGGTAAAGCTCCAAAGGTTTCATTACTAACATCCCAATCTTGACTCCACAAAAAACCTATACCAAATGTGCCAATTGCTGGTTCAGCTTCATGGAAAATAATCCAACTCATCACAAATAAGACTGCGACTGTGATGATGGCAAATATATAGACTAGCCAAGTAAAACCTTGATTTAACCAAAAATTACTGCCGTCATTAGCAATCAATTCTACAATAAGATCATCTGACTTTACTTCTCTGGAAAAATTATTATTCTGGTCTGAAAAATTTGCCATAAATCATCATCAATTACTAAATCAAAAAATTAATAATTTTTATATTAATGAGAGTGGATTATTTATCCACCCTCATACCATCAAAAGCAATTAGGGTTTAACAGAGCTGTTGACTGTTTGTAATACTCGGTTAGCTACATCAGCAGGGATTCTGGTGTAGTTTAGATCATCATTAAATTGTTGACCATCTCTCAACACCCAATTAATCCATTTTCTGACGGCTTCAGCTTTAGCTGCATTAGGGTAATTTCTGTAAATCATCATCCAAGTCAGACCAACAATTGGATAACCTTGTCCTGGATCTCCTACAAATACACGATAATTGTTGGGAAAAGTTACAGTTGATAAAGCAGCGTTTGCTGTTTGTAAAGAAGGTGCGACAAACTCCCCTCTCTTGTTTTGTATTTGTGCTGATCTTAGCTTGTTAGCGACAGCATAGGAATATTCAACATATCCAATAGAGCCAGGAGTACGAGCAACTATACCAGCTACACCAGGATTACCTTTACCTCTGAGAACATTTGGTAAAGTCCATTTTGGAGCAGTACTAGCTCCGATTCTGCCTTTAAAAAATGGGTTGATGCTGCTTAAATGGTTAGTGAAAATGAAAGTTGTACCACTACTATCAGCACGAACGGCAAATCTAATGGGTTGATTTGGTAAGTTAACACCAGGGTTGTCAGCTCTAATTTTTGCATCGTTCCAATTAGTAATTTGACCGGAAAAAATTGCTGGTAGTGTAGTGCGGGATAATCTGAGATTGTTCACTCCCGGAACATTGTAAACCACAGACACTGCACCGCCGGCGGTGGGAACTAAGATAACACCGTTTTTGACTTTAGCTATTTCATCATCTTTCATTGCCGCGTCACTACCGCCAAAGTCAACAGTTCCAGCAGTGAATTGGCGAATACCACCACCACTACCAATTCCTTGGTAGTTAATTTTCAACTCTGGATGCTTCTTTCTCACTTCACGCGCATATCTTTCATACAGTGGAGCGGGAAAAGTTGCGCCTGCACCATTGAGAGTTTGAGCTTGAGCGGTGGCTGTAAAAATAGGACTAACTGCAACAGCAGATGCTAAAACTGCGGTGCTAAATACACGCTGAAAAACGGTGGTTGAAAAAACCATATTACCTCGGAATCAAAGGAATATTTGCTGCTTAAATCAAAGTCTCCATTAAAGTACATTTTTTGCTTTTAATTTAGATTAAGAAAAGGTAAACCGATATTTAAAATCTATTTAAATTGAGCTTATAGCTAATATCTCTAATTCCTAACTAAATGAATTTTTATTGATGATCTGAATAATCAGAAATAAAGAGTACATAAAACTTCATTAATAATGTATTTTTTTTGTAATTAGAAACATAAGTTTCATGAATTTATGGTAAACTCAAGCTAACAAATCCGCAAAATCATAGTATTAATTGACCAAATAATTTACTATTAAAGTCTTATTTCCTACTCCCAGTATCAGCAGATAATTGCAAAAACTAAACCCGATTACTATCGGTGAGCCAAGTTTTCTATATTTTTTAATACTTCAGTAGCTGATTGATATCTTTGATCAGGATCTAAATGCACCATTTTATCCAAAATAACGGCTAATTCTGGGGAAACTGCGGTTATTTTTGACCAATGCTGAAGCGAAGCATCAGACAAGTTTTGCAACACTATTTCACCTGTATGATGTTCTCTGTGAAATTCTCTGGGATTCATATCAGTTAATGCTTGAATACCAATAATGCCCAAAGCATAAATATCACTGTTAAATCTGGGAAATCCACCAACTTGCTCTGGTGGTGCATAACCAATAGTACCAATACTAACTGTTTGATTGTCTAGCTGTTGGGGCTGAATCTGTTTAATTGCGCCAAAATCAATCAAAACAATTCGTTGGTCTTGCTCTCGTCTAATTAAATTATCTGGCTTGATATCTCGATGTATAATTTGATGATCATGGACAAAAATTAGTACTTCTAAAACATCTGTGATAATTTGAGTAACTTGAGCGGCTGATAACTTTTTACCTTGATTAATTTCTGCGCTCAAAGAGTGACCTTTAATAAACTCTTCAACAATAAAAAATTGGAGATTTTCTTCAAAAAAAGCTATGAATTGAGGAATGCGATCGTGTTTACCCAAACGTTCTAGAAATTTCGCTTCATTGTTGAATAAACGTCTAGCAAGCTCTAAATATTGTTGATTTGTATTACTGGGATACAGTTGTTTAACTAAAACCACAGATTGAGGATGATGAGGTTTTTTCTGACTATCTTCAGCTAAATAAGTTGCACCAAATGCTCCAGTAGCTAAATCTTTAAATAACTTATAGCGTTTATTCAAAACTGTATTTATGGGAATTTTCTCACCACGAGCAACTATGACTTCTGTTGAACTATTTTCAGCTGT
>JBODRP010000339.1:0-5646 GCA_050633005.1 Trichormus sp.
CCGATCAAACTTCCTGGCGCATTACTTGTAAATAGACCAATACCACTGTTGTGTAAATTGAAATCATTGGCATTAATTGCAACATCAGCACCATTTACAGCCGCAATACGTGAATTATTAACAATAGAGATATCGGTTTTTGTAATATGATTAGGAAAACTTAATCCCAGTTCATTAGCATTAATATTAATTCCTACAATTCCTGGTGTATTCAATCCCCCAACCTCTACTCTTCCACCTTCGGAAAATATGAATCCACCATCTATGAGAATTTTCCCGGTAGATTCTGGTGTAGGCGCAATATTGCCACCAAGTAGTATGATACTTTTATTATTGATTGCTCCTAACCTACCGTGATTCTCAATAGAGTTTGCCCCTTGATTCGCAATTTGATTAAATAAAAAAGCTGTAGGATTCACGCTCAATAATGAGTTATTTGGTGCAAGTGGTGAACTAGCAGAAAATTCACCACCACCAGGAAATTGCATAGCATTAGCTGTAGTCGCTACAAATGAACTACCAAGATTTAATTGAGCATTCTTACCAAAAATAATGCCATTGGGATTCATTAAATATAAATTAGGCTCTGATGCTCCAAATGTACCTAATATACCTAGAATCTCTGAGCGATTATTACCTGTGACGCGTGCGAGAACATTTTGAATATTGGCATTAGGAACAAAAAAATAAGCTCCTCTACCATCACTAATATTAAACTCTTGAAAACTGTGAAATAAATTAATTTCTCGGACTGCACCACCAGTAATTGCTTCTACTTGCAAGCCACGAAAGTTAGTGATAACTTGTGAAGATTCTGTGCCTAAAGTGTTATCGGGTTTAATATTGCTTTGGGCGAAAGTTTTAGAATCAAATATAATGAAACCAATACTTGCTAGAACAGTTAAAAATACTAAATGCAATTTTGCATACATAAGGTAAATAGGTAAATATTTATACTATTGTCAAAATCTGTGGAAAATCATCATATGTTTTCTGTACTTGTGAATTACAACTATGATGATGGAAGTGTAAAATTTATCATGACTAGGCAAAATAACCAAGTATGCAAACTTAATTGCAGAAAACGGTATTGCTAATATTCTGCTTTTATAATATTGCTTAGTGACAAGACAGCATACCAATAAGTAGGGTTTGCAGAATAAAAGTAAACTATGTAAAGAAAAGTAAACAAGACTAAAACCCTTTTTACCCCTGCCCCCTGCCCCCTGCCTTATCCCAACGAAAATTTTTAAAGCCAACCTACTTAGCCAGATTAAAATCGTGTTTGATATTCAATTACAGCACGACTATCATCTTCTAAATTAGTTGAAGCACGCACGCGGATTTTCTCGTTAATGCGGTAATTAATCCCCCATTGGAAGGGGTCATTAGCTGTTAAAATCTTGATGCTAGAAATAGATAACTTCGTCGAAATATCAACACCTGCTTCGGCTGCTAACTCGATACTAGAATTAGTTCTACCTGCTTCTGGGTTGTCAGAAATGACTGTGGGGAATATTCTTAATTCACTTAAACCAAAAGCATTACCAATTTGGGTAAAAGCTGATTGAAAGTTATTAAATACTGCTGAACCAGCGATGTTGATGATACCAAGGGTACTGTCACTCCGTCCTTGACTATCAACAAAGCCACCACCCAATAAAGCAACAATTTCGTTTTCACTGCGGGAGGGACTGCTTCTTAAGTCGATGATTTCGTTGAGTTGGCTGGCTTGACCTTTAACATTTGCTTCAACTCGCACTGTCTCTAATGCCGCTAAACCTGTAGGATTGAGTCTATCACCACTAAAGTCACTGTTTTGGACGACATCTAAAACTTTAGCAAACAGTTGCACATCTAAATCGGGGTCGCGGGGTTGGTTGGCTCTAAAGGTGGCTGTGTGTTTATAACCGCTAGCTAGTTTAAACTGGGTAGTAAATAAGTTAACACCACCGTCTTTTAATTGAATTGTTCCCACGGGGATGGGGTCAGCAAAAGTACCATTAACGGTGAGATTACCTGTAGCACGGAAGCTTAAAATTGGTTGACGGGTAATTTGTAAGTTTTTGCCTAATTCTAGTCCTAAATCATTAAATCGCGCTGTTGTACCCGCTCTACTGACTTCTTGTTTATCTTGCTTGTTGACTTTTGATAATGATATGCCGAGATTACTGTTATTCTGCTCAGTGTTGGTAGATTCTGCTAACAATACCTGACCATCATATAAACTGATCTTACCGCCAATAGCTGGGTTTAAGGCTGAACCAGTAATTTCTAAGTTACCGGTTGCCCCTCCTTGATAAAGTCCTTTAAGATTCAAGGCTAACTGGTCAAGGTTAACATTCAGAGGATTATTAATTGCTAGTTGGTTGTTGAAAATGGGAATTTCCCCAGAGGCTTCGACTTTACCACGGCTAAATCTACCTTCTAGACTTTCTACGAGGATGCGGTCAAAATCAAACTGTACTTTACCTGTAACCTCTCTCAATTTTCCTGGTAAAGCTTGCGCCGCAAAAGTGGCATTTTGGAGAGTAGCAATTCCATTTAATATGGGCTTGTCTCTAGTTCCCCGCACTGTTAAGTCTATTTCTCCCTCACCTTGTTCAAAGGCGATTTGATTAGTTAACAGGTTTAATAATGCCAGTCCCTCATTCTGGACTTTCACATCTAAGCTGATTTGGTTACTTGCTGGTGCTACAGAGGCAAATGGTAACTGATAAGGAATACTACCATTAATATTCACTGGTTGAGGCCCAGCGACAGATACAGTGCTACCAAAATTTAACCGTCCATTGGCATAGCTAAAACTAGCGTTGGCTGATTCTATTGATTTCTGGTTAAGTGTACCTTGAGTAATTTGTAATTCGCCTGTGGCTTGAGGGTTGGTAACACTACCTGCCAAAGCGGCTGTACCAGTAATATTACCTGTTATTCCTATGGGTAGATTGACAAAGTTATTTAGTACCTCTAGGGGGAAATTACTCACTCGTAATTGCCCAGATTGGTCTGCACCGCCAATGTTACCAGCAAATGCGATGAGGCTATTTTCTGATTCTATCCGTAAGGGTCGTATCTGCAAAACGCCGTTGGTAAAACTACCTTCAGCAATGATTTTGTCAGCACGATAAAAACGGTTTTCTTCTGTTTCTTTGCCCCAAGTAAAGTTCTGCCCGTTTAAATTAAATTGAACTGATAAACCTTGGGGTGTGCCAGTATCTAAGGCGACTTCTCCACTAAAAATTCCCTGTAAATCTGCTAGTTCAGGTATGGGTGAAGCTTGACGCTGTTGTTCTTGTGTAGCTATGAGGGCATCAATTTCATAGAGGCGTTTAATTTGGTCGAGTAAGGGATGATTTGGTAAACCTTGGGAGTAGGTAGTTAAATCTTCCGCACGTCCGTAATTAGGTGCTGAACCATTGTTTTGCAAATCTTCGATATCAAAGATTTGGGCTACTGTGAGTACGTCTTGAAGATTGCCTTGACTGACGTTGAGTTTACCTTGAATCCGTGGCCCTTTGGGTGTTTGGGCAAAATTACCAGCGAGGTTGTAGCTACTATTACCTTTGATGAATTGACTACTAACAATGCTGGCTATACCATCACTGTAACGGAATTGAGTGGTGAAACGATCGCCTTTAATCCGGCCAATTTCAGGATTAGCGATCGCTAAATTGGCACTGGTAGCAAATGTACTTTGATTAAATTGCAAGTCTCCGGTTAATAATCCTTGCACTTTTCCCCCACCCAAACGCAGACGTGGCGGCGGTGATACATTCAAAATTTGTAAGGGGAAGTTAGCAACTTTAACACCCCAATTATCTCCTTTAACTTGACCTTGGGCGATCGCTTGTTGCCACTGTACCAAGAAAGATTCGGGGCGATTATTGGCATTGAAATTAAAAGCGATGCGATCGTTATTTCCCCGTAAGTCTAAATTTAAACCTTTTCCTGATTGAACACTACCCCGTAACAATGGTTCAAAGGCAATACCTTGTACTACCAAATCTTTTAAGGCTAGTTGCCCCGCTACATTAGGTAATGGTAATTTCCCAGTCACCCGCCCGTTAAAGTCTACCTTCCCTGTCACCGCTACTTGATTCGGTAGAGTCACAGGTAACTGTTCCAGGTTAAAATCTTGGGCTTGGACGTTGAGATTTAAAGCGGTAATTTCCGGTATACCTGCTCTGGTAGCATTGGCTGCTATATCTCCACTAATATTTAAACCGGGTGCAGTTGCTTGCTGAATTGTCAACCTTTCCCCATTCCACGCCAAGGCTGCTGTTAGGGGGCGGGCAATTCCCGGTAAGCCTTGGGATAACTGGACTTGTCCAGCCGCCTGCACATCAGCCAATCTTGCTGAACCCAAGTTACCAGCTAATTGCAACTGTCCTCCCAGTTGTCCCCGCAGTTGTTGATTAAACTGATTTAACTGCACACCAGCCGCCGCCACTACTGTTTGATAGCGACCGTTAGCTAGTTGAATGTTAGAAAGTATGACATTACCCCCTGCTACATTCAGCTGTGCTTGCCCCCTAGCTTGGATAGTTTGGGAACTGAAAGAATCGATTCCCCCAGCCACATTTAATTGCCCTGTTAAATTACCTTGAAATTGGGGTGGGACATTGGCTAGGCGTTGTACAGGGACATTATTAGCTTGGAGTTGGGTTTGATAACGACCGTTAGCGAGTTGGATATTCGCTGCGGTAATTGTGCCATTGCCTACATTGATTCTCGCTTGTCCACTGGCTTGGATGGCTTGGGGAGTGAAGGAATCTACTGCCCCAGCGACATTTAACTGCCCTGTTAAATCTCCTTGTAAGGGTACATTGGCTAGGCGTTGTACAGGGACATTATTGGCTTGGAGTTGGGTTTGATAACGACCGTTAGCGAGTTGGATATTTGCGGCGGTAATTGTGCCATTGCCTACATTGATTCTTGCTTGTCCACTGGCTTGGATGGTTTGGGGAGTGAAGGAATCTACTGCCCCAGCGACATTTAATTGTCCTGTTAAATCTCCTTGTAAGGGTACATTTGCTAGGCGTTGTACAGGGACATTATTAGCTTGGAGTTGGGTTTGATAACGACCGTTAGCGAGTTGAATATTTGACGCGGTAATTGTGCCATTGCCTACCCGTAGCCGGGCTTCCCCATTGCCCTGGATAGTTTTCAGACTGAAATTTTGTCTGTTACCGGCGATTTGGAATGTGCCGTCTAGAGGGTTAGCTAAAGCTGGGGGAGAATTTTTAACGATGCGTCCTAGACGGACATTGTTAGCAACTAAACGGGCGGCGAAGTTTTGGTTTTGCAGTTGGATATTAGCGATCGCAATTCTACCACCACCAATTGCTACACCGGCATCTTGGGAGCGAATACTACTAATTTGGAAAGGTGCAGCCGTACCAGCGAGAATAACACGACCGTTTAATTCTACCCCTGCCAAAGAGAAATTTTGTAGTTGATTTTGGTCAACAAAGGGTTGTAAGCTCACACCAGCCGCTTGCGCTACCCCTTGCCAACGCTCCTTAGCAAAAGTACCATTACCCCGCACCGTGCCACCACATACCCGCGCCACCACATTACGGAAGCTATAGTTACGATTTGCACCTACAACCACTTCCCCAGTCGTGGGATAAATAGCCCCAGGGG
>JBODRP010000340.1:0-5606 GCA_050633005.1 Trichormus sp.
TTTTCAAATGTGAAGAAATATTTCGCCAACAGCATCCGTTGCTACTCACGCCCCAAAAAAGCTTGCTTTCTACTACTACATATAGTACATTTGTTCTATATACCTGGTTCTGATTTCCCCACAAATAAGTGTGGTTTTTGTTGGCTTTGGCAGCTAAGTCAATGATTTTTGATCACAAACTTGCTTGATCATAAATTCTCTAGCCTTTGAATAGGTTTACTTTGTCTGAAACGCTCTGTCATTTCTAGGTCAAAGGGATTACTGGAGAGCCATTGCTGGGCTTCCTGTTGTAACATCAGTGACGGCGATTCTAGCATCAGCAGGTGTTTGGCCAGCTGTTCTAGTTGAATTCGCTCCTGGGATCGTAAGGATAGCTTTTCTAGCGTGCAGTATAATTTCACCCAATGCCGTGCTTTTGGTGTGATCTGAAGTCTCAACCTGATTGCTTGACGGTAATCATCGGGGGTAAAGGTTTGCTGTTCTGGTGGTGAATCCGCTTCTACGGCAGTGGTTGATGGATTTTCAGCCCCCAATTTCTCTGGTGTGACAGTTGGTATGGACACTGGCACAGATGGCTTGGCTTCTGGGGTAATCTCGTCGTCTAAAGGGTGGTCACAGATGCTCTCAACATCAATCTCAGCAGTAGTTACTAGGTCTGAAATCCCATTACCATCACTGGGTTGCTCGTCTGATAAGTCTTGCTTATTGTCATTCAATGGCTCACCCCAGAAATCTAGACATTGGTTTTGCTTATGATTGGTAGGATTTGAAGAATTTAAATTACTTGAGCTGGGATCTGAAAAATTACAGCTGATCGAAGTTTGTTCAATTTGATCAAGTTCAGCTATTGGCGTTGCTGGCGGCAACGCTTTCACTGAACTCATGTACAAAACCTTCATGTATTGGGGGGGTGTGTAAATTTCTTCATCTTTTGGCTGTGTTGCTTGTGTTGTCTGGGTTTCAGGCTGTAGCTCTTTTAACCACGGGTCTGGTAGTTGGGGGTATTTTTCGACAGTTAAATTCGCTGTGTTGCTCTCTGGACAATCATTTACACGCTGTTTTGTTTCGGTTTTTTCTTGGTGGTCGGGATGCCATAGGGGTAGGTAAATTGGCTTGTGCAGGGTTGTTTGGCTTACTCCTTTGCCATACTGGGCTTTGGATGCTGCTATGATTGCTTGCGCGCGATCGCTTGTCCGTTCAGGAAATTGTTCTGTGGTTTGTAACTGTGCGACTATGGCGCGAATTCTTTCTATTGTCTGTTGCTGTCTTTGTTCGTTGGGGTGCAGTTCGATGATGTTGTTATCTTCTACTGCGCCAAATTGTTCTTTGTAGCTGTTGACTCGCTTTGGTTTGCCTGCGTAGGGTGTGTAAAATCCTTCACAGCATCTTCCCCATGCTCTGGCTCTTTCCTCGATTTCATGTTGGTGCTGACACCACTGTGAATATCCTGGTGACTGGCAGGCTGTGATGATGATATAGTCCACTAGGGCTTGTCCGCTTAGGTGGCGAAATACTATGCCGTAACAGGCTATGTCTTTTAATAGTTCGTTTGTTTGTCCGTGTCCTGTCCATCCTTCGCTGATGCGTTCTTCTAGGTCATGTCGCCATTGATCTATGGAATTGCGTTGACGATGGGGGAATTTGACGATTTTTCTAAATCTCGCTAGGGAGATCGCTCCTGATAATGCTTCGTAGTCTTGCCCAGAGGCTGACCAGTCTGCTGCATCCATCAGGTCTTCCACATCGTCTGACCACGGTTCTAGGCAATCGTCTAGTATGTATGACCCTGCTTGTAAGGGTAGACGATGGGCGTTGAAGCTGCTGGGGCTGCCTGAGCTATATATTTTGCAGTTGGGGAAGATTTCTAGTTCTCCTCCTTTGATTTTGAATCCTGCTGCTTCTACGGTCTGCTTGATGGCACTGGCTAGGAGGAATGAGGGTTGTTTTTCTTCAAAGAAATAATATATGTGCAGTCCTCCACTTTCGCTTGATTGTACGGGGACTGGTCGGCATAGTCCGATTTCTTCTAGGCAGTCTAGTAGTTCTCGGTATTTTAGGTAGCTGTTGGCTGGGTGGAGTTGGCTTTTGCGGTCGATGTCTATTAGTAGGTAGCTGGTTTGTTTGTCAAAGCGTAGTCCTAATAGGATGCTTTGGTCTAGGTACTGCTGCCATAGGTTTCTCGGCTGTAGGGGATAGCGGCTTTCTGTCTGCCAATGGGGGCGTTCTCCGCTTTTGGGGGTGGGGGCGAAGATGAAGCCCCATCCGTGATTGAAGTGTGATAGAAATCTTTGTCCTACTGGGTCTAGTGGTTGGGGTATTTGTTCTGCTGTTCTGTTTGCTTTAGCTGGTCTCATTTTCTTCTCCGATGTTGATTTGGTTCATCGGAGCTACCCACGGTTTTGGAGTTTGGGGTGTTGGGTCACAGGTCAGTTGAAATTTGTCAGTCAGCGATACTTTTAGTTTCTACGTTCAACTTACTGCTGTGGAATTAACCCTATACCCTACTACCTCATTTGGGGCTTTCATTAGCGGATTCAGTATCAAATGTCACCAACGACTACAAACAAAAAATTTCTCGTTTTTTCAAATATTAATTTTTATTGTGAAAATGGCTGAAATTCTTAGTCTGATGCTCTCATGGTCAGTTTTAGAGGGTTGATGTCACCTGATTACAGTTGCGCTAACTTTGCCTTTATGACCCAGACATTGTTACATTGATATTGCTTATTAAAAATAAAATGATTGACGGTTGGTTGTTAACCGCTAAACTTATGTCTGGCGTGTGGGCAGCTAGCCGATTTCTTTTTTATCTACTTGACAAAGTTTCTCAAGCAACTTTGTAGTGCTTGGTGAAAGCTTGTGGTTTGTAAATAAAGTGGATATCAGCCCTCTGTATTATTTTTTTGGGTAGAAAAAGCGCAGTTTTTAATTGAAAAAATTTATTGTTCACGACGTTATCCTCATCTGCGAGGCATCTAGCCGTCGAATTATCCCTCAATTCTTTTTGGCTCAAGAGCTACCAGCACTTTGTATGAATTCAGAGTGGGGATAAATTGTAGCGGTAGATGCTTTTTTAAAATTTGTCCAAAAAAAAGCATGAAGTGTCCCACCTGTGTGCTAATATTGGCAACAGGTAGTTTACGAGTAGTGAGTCCTCGTTCGTCTGGAACAATTTGGTTAATTGACCGCCAAGTCTCATTAGAGCCAAATGTGTTCTATCACGACTCACATTCATTTTGACTATCTAAATATTCTGTTTTGGTCGTTACTACCTCCCTCGTAAAGACTAATTGCAGACTTACTCTCGCTAGGGTAGCATGAAAAGCTACTCGAACGTATAAAAACATATTTGTTTGTCTGTTCTTAAACGCTTATAAACACTTAAAGACGAAATTAAAATTTTACATATAAACATAAACAGCGATCGCTCTTTGGTTGGAGTGGTCGCTTTTTTCAATCTCCCTCCTGAAATGTTAAGTAATTTTAAGGGTATCTTACTCATGCTACGTCAACCCATTTCTTGTATTTACGTTTTTTGAAGCATTGAGTTAGTTGTGTTCTTGTTGACCTGCTTCATAGTCAGCAATCTCTCATCACTAAGCCACATCTTTAACCCAGTTGATTGCTTCTCCACACCAATGAATTAGCAACCAACGATTAGAATCTTTGTCTAACGCAGGTAAAATGCGGAAGTTAAACACTTCTTGCCAGACTTCTACCCCGTTTTGAGCAACAAAATCTGCTTCTAACTCTTTAAACTGTTGCCATTGGCGATCGCCGATAGCAGTCAGTATGGGGATAATTTCAGTGATGGGAATTTGGGTAGCTACAGGTGTCATTCAGGGTAGTCCTCAAAAACGCAAACGAATGGGATGGGTGATTTTTTAGTATTGATGATTTTCACCAACCGCTTACCTTTGCTTCTGTCCAGTGCAAAACAAGCTAATTCTGTTTTGTTTCTTTACTTAATCTCCTTCTTCCCATTCAATTTCAAATAAATCTGAAATACTTTTTAAGCGAAAATATTTACAAATCTCCTTAATTGTTTTCTCGTCTATCCTGTTGACTTGATTTCTATAGAGTTTGCCAACGGTGCCGGGTGCTAATCCTGTGGCTTGGGAGAGTGCTAGTTGGCTAATCCCTTCTTTTTCCATTAAATTACTCAGTTTACAGATCAATTTCATCTATCAAACTCTTGCACTTCAATATAGCAGCTAATCAGCTAGTTAGTTAATATATAAGCTGATCGACATCTTATCATTAAATGAATAAGATGTTTAAATACTTAAATAGCTTGCTAACTAGTCAGCTAACTAGCTATACTCTTAATAGACGTTAAAGGAACAGTTCATAGCAAAACCATTAACAACAAGACGTGATAGGTACTTCTGAGGTTATGCACCTCTTTAAGTGTCCGTATTACAGTAAAAAAATAAATCACAACCGCCATAACTATTTGAAAAATTTAGCAACAGTCAATAATGGCTGCTACTAGCTTTTAAATGAGATTTGATTATTGTTGGTTGTGCTGCTGGTCAATGTAATCCTGCATAACTTTAGCTATTACTTGGCTCATAGTTAGCCCCTGCATAGCGCAAAGACCTTTAAATTGATTCTTCAAGTTTTCAGGTACAGAAAGTCTTAGCTCTACTACTTCCTTGTCTTTTCTCGTCAAGGTTTACCTCCAAAACATCCAGTTTATCGACTTTTGTGTGTCTTATAGGCGTAAAAAATTTTACATTTTGTCAACATACAGAACATTAGCACTTGAATAACCACTTAAAAGGGTTAGCAACAGCCAGAACGGCTGCTACTAGCTTTATTAGGAGATTGCAAGTGATCAATATTTACTGTGCAGATATCGGTAACTACAGCAGTATTACCGCCCTCCAAGGTGAAAAACCTCGCGTCATGCGCTCAGTCTTCCAAGATGTGACTTACACCAGTGCCAGAGATGGCGATAGCGACCACTCGCCTTCTGTCAAACTTGATGATAAGGTTTTAGTCCTTGGAGAACGCGCCACTAAGCAAAAAAATTCACAAACCGCAGCTGAACGGGGTAAGGACTTGCCAGAATTCTTTAAACCTTTCACCTTGGCGGGATTGCGGCAGGATTTTGATGGTGTTGTCCGGTTTCTCGTTCCAGAACATTCTCAATGGCACGAAGATACCATCAGACGCACTCTCGTTGCAGAGCATCAAATTACTGTCAACGGCACTAACTACAGACACCGCATCAAAAATGTTGAATTCTACCTTGAGACTGATGTGGCTGTAGTGAATGCTTATAGAAACGGCAAGTTGGATATGGATGGTGACACGCTGGCTATTGATATCGGTGGTGGTACAACCAACTATGTTGTGATGACTCCATCTTTTGAAGTTCTGACTCGTCGTTCCATTCCCAAAGTTGGTGGTGTCTCTTTGGCTAATGACATCATCAATAGTGATTTGATGCAGAGTTACGCCAAGCGGGATCAGGTTGCTTTTAAGGTGGCGAAGATGATGGACGCGATCGCTGATGGTTCTTTCACCTACGGACGTAAGTATGACTTTCAGTAGACCGAAAAGTTTTGCGATCGCGGACAGAGCAATACCTATAAAAC
>JBODRP010000341.1:0-5571 GCA_050633005.1 Trichormus sp.
CAAAATGAATGAAATATTGATGTATATAAGTTAATAAACTCGTTGGGTTACACTCTCTAATTTCTTCAACAAAATTTTTTAAATTAATAAAAACTGGTACACAATTAGGTTTAAACAATCCGCGATCGCAACTGATAGCTATTGATTGTAAAAATGTAGTCTTTCCAGAGCCTGGTTTACCTAATAACAGCATTTTAGAGTGTTTTTTGACAGCCTCTAACCCAGAAATTCTTTCTTGGCAAACTTTACTTAAACTAGTACAATTAACTTCAGGACAATCTAGATTTTGTAAATCGCTAATTTGCAACCATCTTTTGCTACTAATTTCCTCGTAAATATTAACATCTATATAGAGGTCATTGAGGTTGATGGGCTTGGCAATATCTAACAGGTATAAAGTGCCACATTGAGCTTGTATTCTCTCATGATGAAGAGAACGCAACTTTTCTACTAAAACATCAATCTCTAAAATATCTGGGGTGCTATTGGGGGTATCTAAATCTGTAACGTCATCAACAGCAGGATTTTGGGCAATTTCCGAGGTGTCAAGATCCAAGACGCAGCAGATATCATGGAACACATGGCGATCAACAGGTTTACCAGTAAAAAACTTCCAAATGGGTTGGCGTGTCTCTAAACCTACCTCAGCAGCTAAGTATTCTTGTGTCCAGCCTTTGCGCTTGAAGGCACGTTTAGCCTTTTTAATGCCGTCATCCGATGCTTGGAGCGATCGCTTTGCCATTACTTTGCCACCAAACTACAATATTTAATTCCCGCTTAAAATACAAATCATACAATTTATACACTAAGTTCTACAAAAACAGAACGCGATCGCAAACATCGATTCTGCATAATAGTATTTGAGTCAGCCAAATCTACATACCCAACTAGCTTCAGGCATTGCCTAAACGAGTTATCGCATATTGAGCAATGCCAAAGCTTTTATTTAACTGACTTGGGTTACAAGTATTACATCAGAAATTCCATAACACGCAAGGGAATTAACTTCACAAGCAAGTGTAATTCTCCGCGAGAGCTTCCCTTGGGAAACACCAAAAAATAAATTATCCTAAATAAACGAGTTAGTAGGGTGCGTCAGCATGAATAATCTCTTGGTATAGTTAGGTTTTTCTAGACTGACGCACCGGGTGAACGAAATTTTGTGTGGGATTTCTAGCTAAGTATCCAAAAAATTACCCTCCACACTCCCCACACTCCCCACACTTTTTTTCTCTCACCCCTGACGCACCCTAGATTTTGGATATTTTTTTATCTGGAAGTTCCTTGCCTCCCGCCTTCCCTGCTTCTAATTAGCTTGCGCCTGATCGAGCATTAGCGATTTTTGATGATAAATGTTTTCTTCACTACAGGGTAATTTTACTTGCACTAGAGTTTTTTGCTGTGGTTGACTCTCGATTTTCAATTTACCACTGTGCAGTTCTACCAAGCGTTTTACAATGGTTAACCCTAATCCTGAGCCTTGCTGTTCATAAAGTTTGCGTTCAAATTGTCGGTAAGCACCTAGTTCCGCAATTTGAGCAGGAGTCATTCCCCGCCCTTGATCTGTAAAAGATAAAACTAGTACATTATTGATCACTTTACTGTTAATTTCAATTAAAGTTCCTGGGGTAGAGAATTTCAATGCATTATCAATTAATTCTTCAACAATTTTAGCAATTCTATCGGCGGAAATTTTTACATGACAAGGATAAAAACTTATTCTTAAATCAGCTTTTCTTCCTAATTTTGTAGCCTTCTCATTGATAATATCAATCAACTCTAAGGTAGGAAATTTTGTAGTTTTACTTTGTAGAACTTTTAATTGGTGTGGATTTGTCGCAATAATTTCTAATTCTGCATACATTAAAAAATTCTGAATTAATCTCAATAAACGCTCACCAGAATAATAAATAGATTCTGCCATTTCCCGAATAGAGTGTGAGTCTAGATACTCACTTTCTTCCATCAGAATTTGAGAAAAACCTAATATCCCATTCAGAGGGGTTCGCATTTCATGAGGTAAGGATAGGGCAATACTATTACGCAAATCATCTAGTTTTTTCTGAGTTGCTTGGTGAATCGTAGTTTGCTTGGCTAATCTACACGCGATCGCGGCTAATAATTCCGCCCTGGTAAACGGTTTGATAATATAATCATCTGCCCCCATTTCCATCCCTTGGCGAAAGTCAGTTTTGTCAGATTTAGCCGTGAGAAATATTAAAGGAATCATCACCGTTGTCGGGTTTTGTCGCAATGCCTTTAATACTCCATAACCATCCAATTCTGGCATCATGACATCACAAAGAATTAAATCAGGCATTTGCGCTTGGGCTAATTCCACACCAATCTGCCCGTTTTCTGCTTCCAGTAAGTTAAACCCTTCATTATCAAGCAGTTCTAAAATGTTCTCGCGGACATTGATATCATCTTCAATAACTAAAACTTTACTCATATTATTTTAATTTTCTTACTAAAAATGTTTTTTATTTAAATTTTCTATACTATCCAAACTTGAGTAATTGGTAATTGCATCTAGTTAAGTTAATTGTCATGATTACCAATTACTAAAATCAAATAACACTAGGTTTCATCTAACTGATACCGTTTTAGTTTAATGTTGATACATTGAAGCAAGCAGAGGAAGTCAACTGTATCAGACTTTTCTTAAAATGGTATGACACTGAGCAAATGTATTGTTATACAGACAATTGTTTTTTACTTCCTAAAAAATTTTCAAATTCTACAGATGGCAATCCTCGACTAAATAAGAATCCTTGCATAGCATCACAACCATTTTGTCGTAAAAAAGATAATTCTGCTTCTGTTTCAACACCTTCAGCTATGACTCGCATATTCATATTATGTGCCATTTCGATTAAAGCTTTTGTAATTGCCGACTTCTGGGGATCTTGAGCTACATTATGGATAAAATAACGGTCAATCTTGAGGGTATTAACCGGCAAGTTCTTCAAATAAACTAGAGAAGAGTAGCCTGTTCCAAAATCATCAATAGCAATCTTAACTCCTAGAGCTTGCAATTCATGAATAGTAAAAATTGCACTATTCAAGTCCTGCATAATCATACTTTCAGTTAGTTCCAATTCCAAGAATTTTGGTTCTAAATTGTTGCTTTTTAAAGCCTGAGTTATTTTCTTAAGTAAATCGGTTCTATTAAATTCTATTGCTGACAGATTGACACTAATAGTTAGGTGTTCTATACCTTTATTGTGCCAAGTTCTAATTTGCTGGCAAACATTTTCTACTACCCATTGTCCAATTGTAATAATTAACCCTGTAGACTCGGCTAAGGGAATAAATTCTCCCGGCGACACAAAACCCAATTCGGGACTTTCCCAACGTAATAAACTTTCGGCTGCAACAATTTTCCCTGAATTAATATCAACTATTGGTTGATAATGTATATCAAATTCTTCAAACTTCTGTTTGGTAATGACTTGATTAAGACTCATCGCCACTAACTGAGTTTTGGGTGATGTACTTTTAATTGTGTTTTGATGAACAAAATACTTTTTCAAAGTAGCTTGTCTTTCTAAACGGTTCATCACCGCACTTAATAATTCTGCTCTGGTAAAGGGCTTAGTCAGATAATCATCTGCGCCCATATCCATACCTTGACGAAAGTCAGCTTTAGCAGATTTTGCTGTCAAAAAAATGAAGGGAATCGCCGCAGTTGATGGTTCTTGACGCAATGCTGTCAGTACCCCATATCCATCAACTTCTGGCATCATCATGTCACACAAAATTAAATCAGGAAATTCTGCCAAAGCTAAATTTATGCCGATTCTGCCATTAGGGGCGGCAACAGTTTGAAAGTCTTCTGCTTCTAGTAAGTCTAAAATATTTTCACGTACTAGCTCTTCATCTTCAATGACTAAAATCTTGATCATTATTACCTCAATTTATATTTTGATTATTTAATGGCAGATTAACAGTAAATACTGTACCCACTCCTAGTATGCTTTTGACAGAAATTTCACCTTTATGAATATCTACACATTTTTTTACAATGGCTAATCCCAATCCAGTGCCTATAACATTACCTACATTACTAGCTCGATGAAAGGAGTCAAATAACAGGGGAATATCTTCTGGGGGAATGCCGATTCCCTCATCTTGAATTTCAAAGATAGCTTGTCTATCTAAAGTTTTTAGGATGAATTTAACATTACTATTGGTAGGTGAATATTTGATGGCATTAGATAGTAAGTTCGTCAGAATATGTTCTAGTAATTTATCATCCATACAACATTCTATGGATTCCTCATTACTGGTAAAGTTAATTTTATAATCACTAAAGTGAACTTGAGTTCCGTCTACTAAATGACGACAGTACGCCACTAAATCGAAGATTTGGGGTACGAACTCTAGTTTTCCCGCTTCTGCCTTACCAATGATCAAAACATCATCTAACATTTCTGTCATGCGCTGAACAGCAGTTTGAATCCGGTTGAGATGTGTAAGTTGTTTTTCGGGTGTCAATTTGTGGTGGTAGTGTTGGAGTAACTCAGAGGAAGATAAAATTATACTCAAAGGGGTACGAAATTCATGGGAAGTCATGGAGACAAAGCGGGATTTGAGTTCGCTAAGTTCTTTTTCTTTCTCTAAGGCTATTTTGAGTTCTTCTTCTAGTTGTTTGCGATCTGTAATATCTGCTCTGTAGCCAACTAGTTCTACAGGGTTGCCAGTATCATCCCGCACTACCTTGCCTTGATCGTAGAGCCAACGGTAAGTTCCATCTTCGTGTAAAAAACGGTATTCCAGTTTATAGTATCCTTGTGTTAAGACATTACTCAAATGAGCTAATACTTGTGGTAAGTCTTCTGGGTGGATATGACTGAGCCAAAAACGAGAATCTTCCGTAATTTGCCTGGCTTCATAGCCGAGTAGGGTACTGACATTTTCACTAATGAATACAGCACCAAAATCCCCACTAGTCTGGCAGGCGTAGATGACAGCTGGGCTAGATGTGAGTAAATATTGCAGTCGCTGTTGGCTAATTAGTAGTGCTGTTGCTGCTTGTTGACGTTCAGTGATATCTGTTTGAATACCAATGTAATGGGTGAGTTTATTTGTCTGATCGTGAACAGGGGAAATATTTAACTCACTCCAAAATAAACTACCATCTTTACGGTAATTGCGGAGGATCACAGTAGCAGCCTTGCCTGCTTCCATAGCGGCATTGAGTTCTTCTAGGCCTGGTTGATTGATCTCTGCACTATGAAATAAGCGAAAATTCTGCCCAATCACTTCCTCTCCTAAGTAGCCAGTAATTCTTTCAAAGGCAGGGTTAACATAGATGATTGGCCCATTGGGAATGCTGGCATCTGCAATAATGATGCCATTACTACTAGCGGCGATCGCCCGATCGCGCAGGCGTAATCCTTCCTCTACTTGCTGACGTTTGGTAATGTCTGTATGAATAGATACTGTACCAAAAATTTTACCTTTAGCATCTTTAATCGCATCAATGCGGAGGTCAACTTGTAAGATTTGCCCTATACGCGATCGCATCAGCACTTCACCGCGCCACGACTGTCCCCGATGGATAGC
>JBODRP010000342.1:0-5547 GCA_050633005.1 Trichormus sp.
CTTAAACCAATTACGCGATTTACCCTTACAAATACACAATGCTCAATCACACCATACACAAGACTTTGCTTCGGTGAAATTTGATTCATTGGAAATGGATGTTTATACAGAATTTCATTCAACATTACATGAAGCCATAGAAGAAACCCTGCAATTACAAGAAACTACAGAATCAATTGACTTCTTGTTAAAACAAGCTAGTCAAATTAGTGACAAACAACAACATTTAGCTTTAAATCTCCTAGATAATTTAGTTGAAGCGAGAATGTTACCGTTAGGTAATATATTAAATCTTTTTCCCCAGATGGTTAAACAACTGGGTAATGTTTATCAAAAACGGGTAGAATTGCGCCTCACTGGTACAGGATTACTCATAGATAAAGCGATCGCTGAAAAACTCTACGACCCTATTCTACAATTAGTGCGTAATGCCTTTGATCACGGGATTGAACCGCCCCACGCTCGTAGGGAACGAGGTAAACCAGAAACAGGCATCATCGAAATCTGCGCTTACCATCAAGGTAGTAAAACAGTGATTGAAGTTCGAGATGATGGGCAGGGATTGAATTTAGAGAAGATTCGCCAAAAAGCTATTGCACTAAATCTGCATTCAGAAAATACTCATTGGCATGAATCTGATTTATTAGATGTGATGTTTACACCGGGATTTTCTACGGTTGATCAGGTGAGTGAAATTTCCGGGCGGGGAATGGGATTAGATATTGTGCGTTCTCAACTACAAACACTTAACGCCTCAATTTCCGTGCAATCTCAACCCAATCAAGGTACAACTTTTATATTTAAAATTCCTTTTTCTATGACTACTGATCAATTAATGCTAGTTCAAGCTGGTGGTGTTGTTTACGCTTTACTATTAGATAGTATTGAAAAAATCTTGATTCCCTCGCGGCAGCAAATCAGAGAATTTGAAGGTAAAAAAGTTTTGCATTGTCATATAGATGATGACGAAACGATGGTGAGCCTTTATCAATTTTCAGATTTGATGTCTTATAATAGTTCCTTGGCTGCCCATCTAAGTAATCATAATTTACTAGCTGAACATAACACAGAAATTATGAATCATCCTGTGTTATTGCTAAGACATAATCATGGTGTGTTTGCTTTAGAAGTTGACCAAATTATCGGCGAACAAGAATTAGTAATTAGACCTTTAGGAAATGCGATCGCTCCACCAAAATATATATATGGTTGTAGTAGTTTGCCTAATGGCACTCTCATCTTAGTCATTGATGGTACTTTGTTGCTACAGTCTATTGAAATGCAAGCCACACTAGATTTAAGCACATTACCCTCAGCTAATTCTATCCATAATTCATCTTTGCCTGTAGCAGACTCTCACATCAAATCAATCCCTTTATTAACTGCTGCTCAAAACTCCAGAGAAATACAACCTAGTCAACCTCTAGAAGTAAATCCCAAAGCACCCAGAGTAGTTTTAGTAGTAGATGATGCCATAAGTCTGCGTCAAACTGTTTCTCTGACTCTACAAAAATCTGGCTATCAAGTTATACAAGCCCAAAATGGTATAGAAGCTTTAGAACAGTTACAAAGGCATCCCCAAATTCAAGTTGTGATTTCTGATTTAGAAATGCCTCGGATGAATGGCTTTGAATTATTAACCCATATCCGACAAAACCCAAATTTGGCAAAATCACCTGTGGTTATTCTCACTTCTCGCAGTGCCGAAAAACATCGTCAACTTGCCGAAGAATTAGGCGCACAGGGCTACTTAACTAAGCCATATTTAGAGCAGGAATTGCTAGCTATTGTTGAGCAATTAATAAATACACAAAAGAAAAAATTAAATCAGTTTGTCACTGTTTGATTTTTTGAAATTAGGGGATAAAAAAAATCAATTATCCAAAATTGATGCTGAATTAAGGTGTCTTTATTCTGTACTGTAGAGACGTTGCATGCAACGTCTCTACATCATTTATTTGGCTTCAAGGAGAATTGGTATGACGCACCCTACAGGCACAATTGTAGATTTGCTTAAGTCAACACAAAAAAATAAAGAGGAGTTACGCAACTGTCACAATCAATAGTAGGTGCGTGACGCTATTAAGTCTTATTACTACGTTCAAATCTTTTTGCAGCGTCACACACCCTACAGGCTACGTTCAAATCTTTTTGCAGCGTCACACACCCTACAGGCAAAAAATTGTAGTGACTGTCTTAAAGTTCAAATTTGCATAAAAAATTAAAAAGTGACGAATAATTCAGATTTTCATTGACTACGAACACAAAATTATGAGCAGGGGTTGCTACGGCATTCCTTGATGATTCCAGCTTTGACTCATTGCAATGGCTGGTATCTAATGTTGTGTTTAAATTTTGATGGTTGCAGATGAATCTAGGAATAATTGAGCCTTATAGTAGTGGGTTTTTAGAAGTTTTACCAGAGGGTGAAGACAGCGACTATTGGCAGATTGCAGCTATACATATTGATGGACAAGCCTATTGTCCTACTCCTCAGCTTTATAGATCAGAACAGGTGGCATTGACAAGGGCGGCACGAATTTATGATTGGCTAGCTGAACATCAACCAGAGATTAATAATGGCTCTTGCTACTGCTCTCAATTGAACCTGATCCTATGGCAACAACCAAAAGGATCTTAGGCAACACTTATCCCCGCTTAAGGGATTGGTAGGGTGCGTCAGTATGAATAACTTTTGGGTATAGTTAAGCTTTCTCAAACTGATGCACCCTTATCTACAATCCATTACCAATTAAAATAAAAGATGCCCAATAGTATGGGTGGGTAAATTGACTGTTAGCTGTTGTTAATAAATTAATTTGTGCTGCTCTTAAAGCTTCTGCTTTAGTGACTTTTGTTGTATTTAATGTTGTGTAAAAATTATTCATTAAAGCTTGTGTACCACCATCAGAAACAGCCCATAAAGAAGCAATGGATGCTTTTGCACCTGTGAGTTGAATTTGATATCCTAAACCGAGAATTTCTTGTCCGTTACCTAATTGTTTACCTAAACCAGTTTGACAAGCACTTAAAACTACTAAATCTACATTCGGTAAAGACCAATTTTCTATATCTTTGAGGGTGACGCGTTCCCCATCACCAAAGAGAATAAATGAATCTTCAGGATTACCACTAACTAACATTCCGTGTGTTGCTAAATGTAGAACTTTGTAATCATTCATTTGGGGAATAATTACTTTAGTACTAAAGTCTTGATCAAATAAAATTTTTGTATTTTTAATTGTCTTGGCTAAGTTCTCGACTTCGGTTTTAGCAAATTCTAATCCGCTTAATACTTCTTTTCTTTCACCTATAGCTACTTGATAATCACCTTTGGTAAAAGCTGCGGCTAGAGTGGGTAGTGATGCTGGGGGTTTATTATTTAATTTAGTTAAACTAGCAGCAGTAATATTATTGATGATAAATTTTTCGATTAACCAATTTTTACCATCGTATAATGCAGCTAAAGGTATATATCTGAGTTTGCTATCTGGAGCATAGATAATTGCTTTAGCATCAGCTTGCTTAAGGTCATTTTCTATGGGTTTAATCAGCCAATTATATAATTTATTGGCTGGGGTTTTACTATCTTTATAGGGAACGACTATGGCTTGGCGAAATTCAGTAATTGTTTGATTTAATTCGGTTGCTTTGACGGCGACGGGACGATGAATTGGGGGTGAGTCAGCAGTAACTAAAACTAACTCTAATCTATCTGCTAAAACTAAGGGATATAATAAGACGGCTTTTTGATTTAACTGGCGTAAGTTATCTCGCAGTGAGTTCAGTTGACGCAAGCTAAGATTTTCCTGTCCTGAGTTGGCAGATAATTGCTGTACTAAAGCTAATACAGCCGGATTTTTGGTAAATTTATTAAATTCTGCCGTAATTGTTTGTTCCAGTTTGACTAATTCTGTAATGCGTTTTTCTTGTGCAGGTGTGCGGGAACTTTGGGGAATTTTGCGGAGATTTGTAAGTTCTTGTCCGAGAGCGATCGCTTTGTCTTGAATCGCGCTATATTTTTGAGTAATATCAGTTTCTTGTGGCTTTAAAGGTAAGTTTTGCGGTGCTGGGGTTTCTGTATTTTTTCCCCGTTGTCTATGATTAACTACGGTTGTTTTCTTGGTTGTACCTCGGTGATTTCCAATAAAATCATTCATTTCTTGAATTTTGAGTAAATCTAAAACCTGTTGTGCTTCACTCGGACGATTTTGTTTCAGTAATAAATCAGCTAAACGGCGATATCTTTCAGCAACGGTTTCTGTGTAAGATTGTTGAATTGCTGTTGGTAGAACCCGTAAGTTTTGGCGGATAGTTTCTGTTAAATTGACTGATTGTTTATAAAATGCAATGGCTAGCTGTGGTTGATTTTGGGTAGTTAGGGTATCAGCTAAGAATTTGAGGGTTGTGGCTTCACTGACTTGATCATTCACTTCTCGATGTATGGCTAAAGCTTGCTGATATAATTCTCCAGCTTTGGTGGCTTGATTTTGCTGTTGATAGATTTGTCCTAAGTTACTAATTGTCACACCTTCTCCGGTGCGATCGCCTATTTGTTTATAAATAGCTAAAGCCTGTTGATTTAACTCAATTGCTGTTGGATATTTACCGAGGTTACTATGAATCCGAGCTATATTATTCAGGGTGACAGCTACCCCTGGTTGATAGTTATTTTGTTGATAAATGTTTAACGCTTGTTGATATAATTTTAGTGCTTGGTCAAATTTGCTTAAACTAGCATAAATTTGACCGATATTATTTAAGTTAAGTGCTTTACCTTGGAATTGAAAAGAGTCTTTCCCAAAGGCATCACCGACAATAGCACGACTGGTAACTTGTTGTATAGCTTGGGAGTTCTGCCCAAGATAGTCATATAGTAATTTAATATCTTGTTTGTTAATTTCCTCGGCGTTAGTGTTACCAAGTCGTTTATATATATTTGCTGCTTTTTCTGCTAGTTCTAAAGACTTTTGATATTGCCCTAAGCTAAAATAAACACCAGATAAATTATTAATGGTTGCTGCTTGTGTACCAAGATAATTTGAGCAGCATTTTTCTAAACTATTTAAAGCTTGTTGATAGGAATCTAAGGCTTGGCTGTAGTTGCCTAAGTTAACGTAAACTACACCAAGATTGTTGAGAGTTTGAATAGCTCCAATTTTATCATCACTCGCTGTTTGCAGAGCTAAACTTTGTTGATAAAAATCTAAGGCTTTGGTGTAGTTTCCCATACGAAAATGAATTGCACCGATATCACCCAGGATGGTTTTTTCACTGTTGGGATAGCTAGAGTCTTTGGGGTTAGCTGCTTTGAGTTCTTTGAGAAGAGTTACAGCATTTTGATATGCTTGCAAGGCTTGAGAATTTTGTCCTAAATTGACATACGCTTCACCAATGTAGGAAAGGGGTATCCATTCATTTTGTTTGTCGCGGATTTTTCTGCGAATATCTAAAGATGACTGAAAATACTCTAGTGCTTGAAAATATTTGCCTTTACGAAAATATACATAGCCAATATTGACAAGGCTGTTAGCTTCTCCGGCTGAC
>JBODRP010000343.1:0-5481 GCA_050633005.1 Trichormus sp.
ATTTCACCAAAGTCATTGCACTTAATCCTCAGTCTGCTAATGCTTACTTCAATCGGGGTATTGTTTATAAACAGCAGAAAAAATGGCAATTAGCTGAAGCTGATTTCACCAAAGTCATTGCGCTTAATCCTCAGCTTGCTAATGCTTACTACAATCGAGGTGTTGTTTACCAACAGCAGAAAAAATGGCAATTAGCTGAAGCTGATTTCACCAAAGTCATTGCACTTAATCCTCAGTTTGCTGAGGCTTACTTGATTCGTGGTGCTGTCTATCATGCACAAAATAAATATGCTTTAGCACTTGCAGACTACAATCAAGCACTAAATCTTACTAAAGATGCAAGATTACTGGCAGTTATTAATAATGCGATTGCCTTTACCAAATATAATCAGGGTCAAATTGAGGTAGCAATTAAACAATGGCAAGAAAGCATTAAATTAGATAACAAATTAGCTGAACCACATCTAGCTCTTGCAGTTGCTTTATATAGCCAAGGCGAACAAGAAAAAGCCTATCAGTTAGCCCAAAAAGCTTTACAGTTAGATAAAAGTTTCGCTGATGTCAAAGTTTTGAAAGACAACCTCTGGGGTGAAAATTTAATTGCTGATGCTCAAAAGTTACTCTCTACTCCACGAGTTAAAAACTTACTTTCACAGATGCGTTAATTGGTAGTGGCGTGGCAAGACAAAACCCAACATGGATATCGGTGTTGGGTTTCCTTACGTCAACCCAACCTACATCTGTTTTATAGAAGTCGGAGACTCCAACACTCGGTTTAATTACGAATTACGAATTACGAATTACGAATTATTAATTAAGTTGATCGTTGATGCGTGACGCTATAAGTCTCATGACTACGTTCACATACTTTCGCAGCGTCACACATCCTACATCAACAATATGCCAGTTGTGTAAGTCCTAATTTAATTTGCGCCCTAAAGGGCTTGACTCTCCAGTTGACTGGAGGATTCAAGATAAAAGTGTACCAATGGGGTGAGCAATATGGATAATGCCACATTGAAACTGCGCGGGATGAGTTGTGCGGCTTGTGCCAAAAATATTGAAAATGCCATTGCTGCTGTCAATGGGGTGAAGGAATGTAGCGTTAACTTTGGGGCAGAACAGGCAACAATCAAATATGATGCCCAAAAAACGGATTTACAAACTATCCAAAATGCGGTGAGTGCAGCCGGTTACTCTGCTTATCCATTGCCGGAACAAACCCTGATGACAGGGGATGATGATGATGACAAAAGACATCACCAGCAAGAGTTACAGGATTTACAGCAGAAGTTGATAGTAGGCGGAATTATTAGTATTGTGCTGTTAATTGGTTCACTGCCAATGATGACAGGATTACACCTACCTTTCATTCCCGCATGGCTGCATAACCCTTGGTTGCAATTAATCTTAACTACACCTGTACAATTTTGGTGTGGTCAAAAATTTTATATCAACGCCTGGAAAGCTTTCAAACGTCATAACGCCACAATGGATACATTGATAGCTTTGGGTACAAGTGCGGCATATTTTTATTCTCTATTTGCTACGGTATTTCCTGGTTTTTTCATTAGTCAGGGTTTGATGGCAGATGTATATTATGAAACTGCTGTAATTGTCATTACTTTAATTTTATTAGGACGTTTATTTGAGCATCGCGCCAAGAGTCAAACCTCAGAAGCCATCCGTAAATTAATCGGGTTACAAGCTAAAACAGCGCGGTTAATTCGCAACGGACAAGAAATAGACGTGCCAATTGCAGAAGTAGAAATTGGTGATGTGGTGTTAGTTCGTCCTGGGGAAAAGATTCCTGTAGACGGGGAAGTAATTAACGGTGCTTCTACAGTTGATGAAGCAATGGTGACAGGGGAAAGTCTACCTGTGAAAAAGCAGGTAGGGGATGAGGTAATTGGCGCGACTATTAATAAAACAGGGAGTTTCCAATTTCGGGCTACACGGGTAGGTAAGGATACTGTACTGGCGCAGATTGTGCAGTTAGTACAGCAAGCACAAGGTTCTAAAGCTCCTATTCAAAGACTAGCAGACCAAGTTACAGGTTGGTTTGTGCCGGTGGTGATTGCGATCGCTCTCCTGACTTTGATAATTTGGTTTAACAGCACGGGTAACATCACCTTGGCGTTGATGACTACCGTTGGGGTGTTAATTATCGCTTGTCCCTGTGCTTTGGGTTTAGCTACACCAACCTCTGTAATGGTAGGTACAGGTAAAGGTGCGGAAAACGGCATTTTAATTAAGGGTGCAGAAAGTCTAGAACTAGCACACAAAATCAAAACCATTGTTTTAGACAAAACCGGCACAATTACCGAGGGAAAACCCACAGTTACAGATTTTCTCGCAGTTAATGGTACAGCTAACAGCAACGAAATTAAACTATTACAACTAGCCGCAGCCATAGAACGCAATTCGGAACACCCCCTAGCAGAAGCGGTTGTCAGATATGCTCAATCTCAGGAAATCGAATTAATAGAAGCCAGAGATTTTACAGCCATTGCCGGGAGTGGTGTCCAAGGTATTGTAAATGACAATCTTGTCCAAATTGGTACACAACGGTGGATGGAAGAATTGGCAATTAACACCCAAGCATTACAACAAGATAAAGAACGTTTGGAATATTTAGGTAAAACTGCCGTTTGGCTAGCAGTAAACGGAGAAATGCAAGCGTTAATGGGAATTGCTGATGCTATTAAACCCAATTCTGTCAAAGCTGTGCAAGCCTTAGAAAAACTTGGTTTAGAAGTTGTGATGTTAACAGGTGACAACTGCCGCACCGCCGAAAGTATCGCCCGTGAGGTTGGTATTAAGCGCGTGTTAGCAGAAGTCCGTCCTGAGCAAAAGGCAGAGGTGGTTAAGTCGCTGCAATTTCAGAAGCGAGGGGGCAGGGGGCAGGGAGCAGGGAGCAGGGGAGCAGGGAGCAGGGGAGAAAACAGCACTCAGCATTCAATTGTGGCGATGGTTGGGGATGGGATAAATGACGCGCCGGCTTTGGCTCAAGCTGATGTGGGTATTGCTATTGGGACTGGTACAGATGTTGCGATCGCTGCTAGTGATATTACCCTCATATCTGGTGATTTGCAAGGTATTGTTACAGCTATTCAACTCAGTCGCGCCACTATCCAAAATATTCGACAAAATCTATTTTTCGCCTTTATTTACAACGTTGCGGGTATTCCTATTGCGGCTGGGATTCTCTTTCCTATTTTCGGTTGGTTACTTAACCCTATTATTGCGGGTGCAGCAATGGCATTTAGCTCGGTTTCAGTAGTTACTAATGCTCTACGTCTGCGTAAATTTCAACCAAAAGTAATTGTATAGGAGTATGGGTAAAATGTTAAGTAAAAAAATAATTTTTGCGAGTCTAGCAAGTTGCGGATTGATACTGGGTTTAGTCAGCGATAAAACTTTAGCAACAATGAATCATCAAGTATCTACAACTCAATTCCGTCGTATTGAACAAACACTACCAGTTAAAGCTACTGTGACAATCGGTGGACTAGGGTTAATTGGGTTAGAATTATGGTGGTTTCTTGTGAGTAAATCTCAGCCTTGATTTGTTCTTTTATTGGCATATTAATTGGGAATGGGGCATGGGAGATAGTTTATAGCTTTTACCGTTCTATTTATGTTGATGCAAGAAGAATCAGAACTAATTGGTTCGGTAGCCAAGAAAAGTGGTGTTCCTATTAAAACCATTCGCTACTATGAAGAACTCGGTCTGTTGAAATCGTCAGGGAGAACTGAGGGGGGATTTAGACTATTTAATGATGATGTTTTTGCTCGTTTGCATTTTATTAAACGCGCTCAAAGTCTAGGTTTGACATTAGCGGAAATTAAAGAATTTTTACAAGTCCACGACGCAGGAAAATTACCTTGTGAACATATCAAAATTAAGTTAGAAGAGAAAGTGAAAGATATTGATGAACAAATTCGACAATTACTCATTCTCAAACAAGAGTTAGAAGGACTACTTTCAGGTTGGGAAATCAAACCTGATAATGCTCAAACTACAATTTGTCCCATCATTGAAAAAGAGTGAACCTTAAAATAAGTAGGTCGGCGTAAATAATTATTGTTGGAATAAGGCAGGGGGCAGGGGGCAGGGAGCAGGGTGAGAAAGAGTTTGAGCCTTATTTACTTTTCTTCACATAATTTGGTTTTATTGCACCGACTTACTTAATTACGAATTACGAATTACGAATTATTTTGATTGCTCCAATTACGTACTCGGAAAGAAAGAGCTAATAGTAATACTCCAAAGACAAGGGCATAAATACCAATAATCCAAGCAATGGCTACTGCTCCAGCTAATGGCCAAATTGCCAGCAACACACCAAAGAAAAAGGAAGCAATTCCGGCTATGATTAGTAGCCATTCATTCTCAATTGCCCTTCGCAATTGAAAGGCGGCAATAATTTCAAAAATACCGGTGATAATTGCCCAAGCAGCAATGAGATAAAGCAACACAATGAAAGTAATGCCCGGCCAGATAAATGCTAAAATGCCTACTATTATCCCTACTGCACCTTCAACCAACATTAGCCAAGCATTAGTATCATCGAGACGATCTTTCAAGGCTGCGATCGCTAATAAAAATCCTCCCACCACCAAAAAGGCAGCAAACAGCAATACTAAGGCCGTAAGAGTAATTCCTGGCCAAAATAGTGCTACCAAACCAAAGAGAATAGCCAGTGTTCCCCGCAAGGCTAATGTCCACCAGTTCCTTGCTAGGCGGTTTCCCATTCTCAATGGATCAAAATTATTTCTCATTGCTTAATGATTTATTTAATTAGCATAAATTATCTTTTCCCAACCCCCAATCCCTAAAGAGCCGAAGGAAAAGTCTCTGGTGCTTCGCCCATTTCCCAGTAAGCAGTCTTGTCTAGGGGTTCGACTCCCCTAGTATCATCAATGTGAATGAGGGCATCAAATTGATTCGGCAGACAAGCATAATAGTAGTGGCTGACACGCTCGGTTTCAGGTTGGTAAATGACACCAATTGCTCTTTCTAATCTGGGTTCTCTAAGACTGGTAATAGCTGGATTGTCATCCTGCAACAACAGCAAAAATTGCGGTAGTTGTGTTTCATGGAATATGGCTTCATAACTACCCGGTAAGGCGGAGCGTACTTGCTTGAGTTCCGTTGTTCCGCCCCAATCAGAAGCAGCTGTGACTGTACCTGTGTAGGTGGTAAACCCCATTAATACGGCATCTTTTCCGTAGCGATCGCGTACTAATTGACCTAAATTCACCTCACCCAATTTTCCCATATCTGTAGCTCTTGCGTCTCCTAGATGGGAATTATGTTCCCAAATCACTATTTTGCTGGGTGTTCCTCGTTTATCCAAATGTTCAACTAGCTGTTCTAGCATTTCTGCCATGTGGCGATCTCGAATATTCCATGATGAAACTCGCCCACTAAACATTGAGCGATAATAAGCCTCGGCATTTTTTACTAATCGTGCG
>JBODRP010000344.1:0-5479 GCA_050633005.1 Trichormus sp.
GAGGTATATTCCATTGGCCCTGTCATACAGATACCAGCATTATTCACCAGTACATCAATATGAGGATAAAAATTTAAAGCTTTTTCTATCAGATCGTTTACCTGTTCAACTTTGCTGACATCTGTAGGAATAGGTAGGGCTTTCTGTCCTAATTTTTGCACCTCAGCCGCTACCACCTCTAAACGTTCGCTGTTACGAGCTGCTAAAACCACATCGTAACCTTTTTGAGCAAATAACAATGCTGTTGCCTTACCAATTCCTTGAGAAGCACCTGTGATAATTACTGTAGGAGACATAGAATTATGGTGATGAAAGCTGTATTATTTGTGAATCTTTGATCAAAATTTTCTTGAAAACGCCAGCAATGACCATCCGTCATGCGAATGAGACTGACTTATCTGCAATCGTAGCAATTTATAATGCGGCAATTCCTAGCCGCCTCGCCACTGCTGATTTAGAACCTGTTTCTGTAGAAAGTCGCCGCGCTTGGTTTCAGGGGCGATCGCCTCATGTACGCCCTTTATGGGTAATCGAACAAGACGGCGTAATTGCTGGTTGGCTGAGTTTCCAATCATTTTACGGAAGACCAGCTTATCATGCAACGGCCGAAATAAGTATTTATATTGCCCCACCTTTCCATCAGCGCGGCTTAGGAAAGCAACTTTTAGCTACAGCAATTCATGAAAGCCCCAAATTAGGTTTAAAAACTTTGTTGGGCTTTATTTTTGCTCACAATCAACCCAGTTTAAAGTTATTTCAAACTTTAGGGTTTACACAGTGGGGACATTTACCGCAAGTTGCAGAACTAGATGGAGTAGAACGGGATTTAATAATTATGGGCTTGCGAATTTAAGATATTGTTGGTAACAAAATTTGATCGCCCAATACGGTTCAGACAACCCCAAAATCCTGATATGAGAGATGCAATTTCTACGAATTATGTCTAACGTGAATTAAAATGTTGTGAATCCCTAGATATTTGTAGGGGCGGGTTCACCGAGATCAAAAGTAATCATGAATGATGTTTGTTAACCCGCCCCTACCAAGTTTGATACGCCGCAAGTAGGGGCGGGTTCACCGAGATCAAAAGTAATCATGAATGATGTTTGTTAACCCGCCCCTACTATTTATTGGATAGGCCGTTTTCCTAATTTACACCAGGCGTGAATTACCCTATCTTACTTTTTTCAAACTCTCAACTTGATTAGTAAACAACTCAGTAAATAAACTCATCACTGTTCGTTCTTCTCTCACCTTGATATTAGCACTCAGGGACATACCTGATTGTAAAGCAATTTTTTTATCTTTAATTTCTAGATATTGCTTATCTAAACTAATTCTGGCGGGGAATCTATAAAACTGGTAGTTTTGATCTGGTGGTAGTGCATCTGAGCCAATATCAATTAATTCCCCTTTAATATCACCAAATTCGCTGAAGGGGAAGGAGTCAATGCGGACATCAGCTTTCATCCCTTTCCGCACAAAGCCAATATCTTTATTGGTGATAAAAATATCAGCGATAAATTTATCATTGGGTACGATTTCTAAAACTTTTTGGGTGGGGTTAGCCACAAAACCAGGGCTTTTTGCTTGTAAATTAAAAACAGTTCCTGAGACGGGGGCGCGTAATTGTTGATATTTCAAATCTAACTGAGCTTGGGAAATTTTACTGTTGACATCGGCTAGATTTTGTTCATTACTTAGCACAATTTTCATAAATTGGCTATCAATATTAGCAATACGTTGCTTATTATCTGCTATTTTTTCTAAAATGCTTTTATTAGTAACAGCAACTGTATTATAAGCTTGTTGTTTTCCTCTCTCTATATCAAATTCCAGGCGTTTATTTTCTTCAATTAATTGCTCTACCTCTGCTGTGAGGTTTTGTACCTGTTGTTGTTGGTTGAGGTACTGTAGCTGAGAAATACCACCTTCTTCTGAAAGGATTTTCAGTCTATCTAAAATTTTCTGTTGAATAGCCAAACTTGCTTGTGTATCTTGAAGTTTGACTTTAGTTTGAGATAGTTGCTTTTCAATTTTGGCAACTTCTAACCGTGCCGCACTGGCACGGGTATCTAGTTCTGTTTGAGCAACTTCTAGCTGTTGTTGCTCATCACGATCTAATCCTATCCCTGTAGTGGAGTTTCTGAGTTGAGTACGCAATAATTCATTTTCTGCAACTAAAGCTACGCGACTTTTTAATAAAAATTCTGCGTCTCTTGGTAATCTCACTCTGGCAAATGCTAATTCAGAGTTAATTCCTGAACTAGAGTTCATTAGTTGACGATACAACTGATTTTCTTGAATTAAAGTGCTGCGAATTTTATTTAAAGAATTTAATTGGGCAATAGTTGCAGAGGTTTCAAAGGTGATTAATAAATCTCCTTTGAGGACTTTATCTCCATTTTTAATATGTACTTCTTTAACTACTCCATTAACTGGTGATTGTACTTCTTTAACTGTTCCCTCTGGTTTTAATTGACCAGTGGCGGGTATTACTTGTTCAATTTTGGCGAAATATGCCCAAGTAATCCCAAAACAAGCTAATACCATCAATGTCACCATGATAGTACGCGACCACACCGGCGATTGACGCAATACAACGGATTGGTCAAATTCCTCATTGTAGCTTTTAATTAATGCTTGATCTTTACCCTTGGTGGAAGATGTGATCACTGACGCATCGATGGCGATCGCTTTGTCTTGTTTGCCGTTCCCATTATTAGCGTTAAGTTGAGTCATAGTAGTTGGGGATGGTTGACTGTTGAGGGTTGATTAGCTACAAATTCACTTCTTGTTGTTGATATAAGTAGAAATAATGACCTTTTGCTGCCATTAGTTCTTGATGGCTACCTTGTTCAATAATTTTGCCTCCATCCATCACTACGATCGCATCTGCATGACTGACAGTGTTGAGACGGTGGGTAATAAAGAATACTGTACTACCTTTAAAGGCGTTGGCAAGGTTGAGGCAGACTTGGCGTTCGGTAGGATAGTCTAATGCGCTGGTGGCTTCGTCTAAAACCAATAGTTTTGGTCGTTGGAGGATGGAACGAGCGATCGCAATTCTTTGTCTTTGTCCACCAGATAACCCTGCACCCCGTTCTCCAACTCTGGTATTATAACCGTTCGGTAAGGTCATAATAAATTCATGGGCAGCAGCAATCCGCGCGGCTTCAATAATCTCTTCGGTGGTAGCATCGGGATTAGTCAGGGCAATATTTTCTTGGACTGTACCGTCAAATAGCAGGGTGTCTTGGGGAACAACACCGACTTGACGACGCAGGGAATATAGTTCTACTTTGGCGATGTCGTAACCGTCAATTAAAATTCTGCCGGATTCTACGTCATAAAGCCGTAGCAGCAATTTCATCATCGTACTTTTGCCTGAGCCACTTTGCCCAACGATGCCGATAAATTTACCTTGGGGAATTTCGAGGTTGACGTTGGATAGTTGCAATGGCCCGCCACTATTAAATCTAAAGGAGACGTTTTCGTATTTTACAGAGCCTTGGATTTCTGGCAGAGGGATATTATAGCGGTCAATTTCCGCTTCTTGGGGTGTATCGACAATATCGCTTAATCTTTCCAGAGATAAGGCTGTTTCTTGGAAGTTTTGCCAGAGTCTAGCTAGGCGTAAGATGGGGCCTGTCACATAACCGGAGATGATTCTAAAGGCGATTAATTCCCCTAGGGTTAATTCTCCTTGCAGGACTAAATAAGCACCCACCCACAACACTAATAAACTACTGAGTTTATTGAGAAAGTCGCCGGTAGAGTTAGCTAAGGTGGAGGTGACAACGGTTTTAAAGCCAGCCGCTACATAACGAGCATATCGCTCTTGCCAAGAAAAACGCGATCGCAATTCGATATTTTGCGCCTTGACTGTTTGAATCCCAGACATCACCTCAACTAAATAGGATTGGGTAGAGGCGTTGCGTTCAGCTTTGTTACGTAACTGTCTACTAACGGTAGGGGAGGCAATTAAGGTAATAACTATAAAGATGGGGATTGTGCCTAAACCTACCAAGGTCAGCTGCCAACTATAAAACAGCATGACAATGATATAAACTACGGAAAATACGGCATCTAACCCAACCGTTAAAGCTGTACCTGTAAGAAACTGCCGAATATTTTCTAATTCGTTGATGCGTGTAGACAACTCACCCACAGGTCGCTTTTCAAAATAGCGCAGTGGTAGCCTTAATAAATGGTCAATTATTTGTGACCCCAAACCCATATCAATGCGATTGGTGGTATCAACAAATAAGTAAGTTCTTAAGGTTGTGAGTACGGCTTCAAATATCCCTACTACTAATAACAACATCCCCAAAATATTCAGAGTGCTGATGCTATTTTGGACGATGACTTTATCAATAATTAACTGAATAACTAGGGGGTTGGCTAACTGTGCCAACTGTACAAAAAATGATGCCAAAAAGACCTCAATCAGCACCCTTTTATAACGGAACAAGTAAGGAATAAACCATCGTAAGCCAAACCTTTCTTGTGGTGTTTCTTTCGTATGAGTTAATAGTAATGCCCTGAGTTGGGGAGGAAAGCTATTTTCTACAACTTCTAAATGTTCAACTATCTGACTCGGTTTGCAGCGTACCATACCTTGGGATGGTACAGCTAAAACTACCTCATGAGCATCGGCGGCGAATAACACCGCATAACCATCGCCGTAGCGTACTATTGCTGGTGTGGGGAGGCGAGAAATCGCAGTTGCAGGTACGTCTACTAAGTTGGCTTTGAGTCCAATTAACTCTGCTATGTAAGCACAAGCTGGGAAAGAGATCGTTCCTTGGCGTTTGAGTTGTTCAGATAATAGGCGACGCACTACTTCCCGCCGCAAGGGAATTTGTAAATGCTTCGTGAGCATTTGAAAACAGGCAAAGCTACTATTTAATTCGCCTTTACCACCAACAAAGGGGAATTTTTGGCGGTTTTTTTGGCTATTAGCTGAGGACTTTGACGACTGGGGATAGTCTTCTTCGGCAGCGTAGGGAATTTCTAGGGTGGTGGTGATGTTACTTTGGCTGCTACTAAGAGCCAATGGAGATTGAGGACTACTACTTTCTAGAAATGATAAATCTGATGGTGCTAAACCTAGCAACCGCGCCGGATAGTCATCTCTGACGATGATTGTTTCTTGGCCATCTTTCGGTTCTATTCGAGAACCAATGGGAAATTCTTTGATTGTACCGCTACTAACGAACCAAACGCTGTCTTTATCTAGTTGATGAAAGTAATTTCTCCCTGGTGCAAGATATTGGATTTTGGCTTGTTGCCAAGCTTGTTCAGCTAATTCATCCAGGTTATTGATGACGCTGGCTTGCTTTGCTACCTGTGAAGCAAGAATATCAAATACTTCTACTAAGTGACTGGGTTGTTGACGAGCTTTAGCAAAGGCGGGATAAGTAGATAATAGCCGCAAGTATTCACTGGCTTCTAAGGTTAAACCGATCATTTCATC
>JBODRP010000345.1:0-5457 GCA_050633005.1 Trichormus sp.
AAAAATTCTATTCTTGGTGGCAAGAGCAAGGTATAAGTTGGGAACAAAAAATCCGATATCAGATGATGAAATATCGTAGTATCAGTTATGATTTGGAGTTAGATAACCAACAGATAAAAATCTGGCGTTCTTATTTTAATGCTAATAAATTAATTATTGATTACCTAGAAAAAAATGCCAGTGTTAGCCAGGAATTACAACAGCAAATTGAGGAGCAATTATTTTTAGCGATCGCTGACAATAATCCCTAACAATTGATTGATTGTATTCTAGATAAAATATGCTCTCACACTAAATCTACCTCCAGAAATCGCCGCTATTCATACCATAGCAAGATAAATTAAATCAAGATAATTAGTTAGATTACAGATAATGCAGTCAGCAATTAATAGTTAAGGTATGAATAACAATTTACTCGGCGGTGTTATTCCCCCACAACCACCTATAGAAGCACAATCTGACGTTCATGTAGTTAAGTCTCGTCTAGAATGGGGTGAACCAGCTTTTACAATCTTAGATGTACGCGATCGCCCAATATATAATGAAGGTCATATCATGGGTGCAATGCCCATGCCAATAGATCAATTGGTAGATCGAGCCGTACCATCTTTAGATAAAAGCCGTGATATTTACGTCTATGGTGCAACAGAAGAACAAACCACCGCAGCAGCTAGAATGCTTCGTTCGGCTGGATTTATTCACGTATCAGAACTTAAAGGTGGTTTAGCTGCATGGAAAGCTATTGGTGGCCCGACAGAAGGGATTATTGAATCACAAACCCCCGCCGGCGCGGATGATTATAATGTCGTTGATCGGATGAAAAGTCACGTAGATATTAATTCGTAATGGGCTAACGCCCCGCTCCGCTAACGTAATTCGTAATTCGTAATTCGTAATTCCTAATTACGAGTTACGTCTAATGTCAATTAAAATCTTGCGAATACCTAGATATTTGTAGGGGCGGGTTCACCGAGATCAAAAGTTAATCATGAATGATGTTTGTTAACCCGCCCCTACTATTTATTGGATAGGCTGTTTTCCTAATTCACATCAGGCATGAGTTACGAATTATTATGGTGAGCTTAATGGCTTGCTCAATGTTCAAATAAATCTTTGAATTGTAGTAAATCCAAAGAGACAATTGTGGGAAGAACTTGAAAACATTGTTGAGCGAGTTCCCAACGTTCTTCCCGTTGGAGCATCGCGGTTAATTTTTGTTGCACACCAATTAAATAGCGGACATCATTGGCGGCATAACTTAGCTGTGCTTCAGATAAATTACTGGCGTTACCCCAATCTGAACTTTGAGCAGTTTTATCGAGTTCTACACTTTGTAATTCGTGTACTACATCTTTGAGTCCATGACGATTAGTGTAAGTACGAGCTAACTTACTAGCAATCTTAGTGCAGAAAATTGGCTGGACATGAATGTCCAAATGATAACGTAGGGTAGCGACATCAAACCGCGCAAAATGAAATATTTTCAGGACATTGGCAGCTTCTAACAGTTTCTTTAAATTGGGAGCTGCTGTTTGTCCTTTGGCAATGCGAATTGCTGTGACTTGGCCTTGTGGGTTACACAGCTGAACTAGACACAAGCGATCGCGCTGTGGTAATAATCCCATAGTTTCGGTATCAACAGCCAAAACCTCAGACTGTAAATATTGGGATACAGCCTCATCACTCAAATCGTGATCACTCACTTGAAAGTCTTGTAATGTCATGAATCACTTAATAATATATGCAGTCAGACATACATTATTATTGTGTAAAAACACCACAATGCCATCTAACGAGTCCGCAGAAAAATTTGTGTCAGATAAACTTCACCTTTTTGGTTGCTAGCGACACCAATTCCTGTAAGATTGTAATTACCCTGGATATTCTTTAAATGTCCCGGACTCTCTAACCAACCAATCACCGCCTGATTAGCTGGATCACTATACCCCCGGTTAAAAGCAAGATTTTCAGCAGCACTCTTGTAGCGCAGGGGAATAGCATAAACTCGTTCCTCAAATCCATGATGACTAAACGGTGCTTTACCTCTAGCCATATTTTGACTGTGGATTCTAGCTTGGCGAGTAATGTTGGCATTGAGAGTCAGCTTTGGCAAATTCCTAGCTGATCGATATCGATTGATTTGTTCAAACACTGATCTCTCTAGAGCAGTAGTTTGAAATGTTGTAGAAGTAGCAACCTGACTAGAAACAAACGACAACGGTTGATCATCAGTAGGTGCTTGTGTAGACGTATGGCCTGCTATGGGAGGAACAAGCAATCCTCCTGCAAGGACAAGCGTACTTAAAGCGATGCCAAAAGCAGGTTGTCGGGTCATGCGAAATTACTTTGTGTACATAATAATAAGACCTATACTCTACTTCCCTATCTGGCAATATATAACAGGATACTTTTGGAGATTGATCGGCAAGTTGGGGGGCAGGGGGCAGGGAGCAGGGAGCAGGGGAAGCAGGGGAGGCAGGGGAGGCAGGGGAGGCAGGGGAGACAAGGTAGACAAGGTAGACGAGGAAACACAGGAGATTTTATCCCAATGCCCGATGCCCGATGCCCGATGCCCAATGCCCGATGCCCAATGCCCAATTATGACCGCATGAAAATTTGCGTCAGATAAACTACACCTCGCCCATTAATTGCAACACCAATACCCGTCAAATTAGTATTGCTGTTGATGTTAGCAAGGTGTCCTGGACTTTGTAGCCAACTTTGTACAGCACTTGTAGCTGGATCTCTATCTTGGTTGTAAGCAACATTTTCACTTGCTGTTTTGTAAGGAATACCAGTTGCTTTAAATCGTTGATCTGCACCCTGATGGCTAAATGGAACTTGCCCACTGGCCATATTCTGACTATGAGTTCTGGCTTGCTCATCAATAGCAGAATTACGTGTGAGTGCTGGTAGATTTTGGGAAGCTCTATATTGGTTGATTTGGTCGAAAACTGCCTGTTCTATAGAAGCTGCATTAGAGTTAGATTGTCCACCAGCAGAGCTAGGATTTGATTGTCTAGAAGTATTATCTGGTCGTTGAGGAAAAGATTGTACGGGACGATTATATATTGGACGACGGTTGTATTGCCCCGGGAAATATTGTGCTAAATCATAGCTGATAGTTGAATACTTGGACTGAACAGATTGAGTTTGTAGGGAAACAGCACTCGCTCCACTGGCGAGAACAAAACCGCCTATAGCAAGACTATAAATTGTCGTTCGGAGCATTTCTCTAGCCATGTAGTTGTTGCAATCATCTAACCAAAGGATGATTAATTGAACAACTTCGCTGTTTGTCCATATTTCTTTGGTTATAGTTACCTAACTACGAATATTCTCTGCTCACTTTTAAATTCATATGTTTTGAGAATGAGGCATTGGGCATTGGGCATTGGGCATTGGGCATTGGGCATTGGGCATGGGTTGAAAAATTCATGCACAATCATTTTCTTGGCTGGCTAAGTAAAATTTGCAGTAGGAAAAGTTATTTTTCGCGTTCTTTAAGTAACAAGTAATAATTCATGGGTGTTTACTCATTACTCATTACTTATTACTCATTACTTATTACTCATTACTCATTACTCATTACTTATTACTCATTACTCATTACTCATTACTTGCTAAAAACCCGATAGTATAACCAAGTGCTGACTTCCTTGATGGGGAAAAGTAAATAAGTCAGAGGATTGATGGTAACGATAATATTGCGGAAATCGCGCCGGGCTAAAAATAAGACAGCACGAGCTACTTGCTGCGCTGACATCACCCCATAGGGATTAAGTTGGCTTTTAAAAGGCCCTAAAATCAATTTACGAATTACACAACTATCATCTAAACGTTTGAGTGTGATTAAATTACCCAAGGTGCGTTTACTGAGTTCATAAAGTGGACTTAAGGCAGGAGACACTTCAGCTTCAGATGTATTTACCCAAATTTCCTTAGTGGCTTTTGCTTGTGGCCCTGTGACTGTGGCGATAAATATATCCATCAACCTCAAAGCAGAAAAAGCATTGACTTCATAAGAAGAGTTGATGGCTTGTGATGTGCGTCCAGTGTAGACATTAACACCGTGGTTGATAATCAAAATATCGACTTTCTCTAAACTGGCTTGGAGTTCTGCTTCATTACCTAATTGCCAGGTAATTACTTTCACACCATTATCCGTTGGTAATTTATCTGGGTTGGTAGTTAATGCTATAACTTTAGCTTTGTACTTAAGTAATTCTGCGGTTAGGGCTTGTCCTAAAGCACCGGATGCACCAGTGACAGCGATGGTTTTACCCTTTAAAGAAAGTCCTGTTCCTAATATCTTATCTACCAAGGAAAATACTCCACTGTAGTAAGCATTAACATCATCAAAATGGTGTCGCCAATGGTAAGAGCGATTTACCCACCAGACAGAAGGGGTGGTTTCTAAAGGGCCTGGTAGGTGATTATAGTCTGTTTCAATTGTGCCTCGGAAATATCGCAGGGATGCACCAAACAAAAATGTACTGGCGTAAATGACTCCTAACCATAACCCGATTTGTTGGACGATTAAGGCAATGATTGTTAATACTGTGACTAATAGACTCGATTCTACAATGTCATTGTATAGCTGAGATTCTTGATAAGCTTTTAAAGAGATCATTGATAAATCCCGGCGATATACCATATGGTGCTTGTTGTGCCATTTACCTAGCCAAAGGAATTTATGACACAAGGCATGGTATGTATCTCTGAATATCTCCGCCAAGAATAGGGAGAATAATCCCCAACTCGCAAACTGCAAACCAGCATTGAGCAGTACCCAATTAATTTGTAATTTTGTCCCAACTTCGGTTAAAATCTCTAGCATTTTTTCCCCGCCACTTGTCTTAATCTTTTTTCATATTCTGATCAGAATAGATTAACGGCAAGTTACAAAGCAATCTATTATTGGGGAGCGGGGTGTACGGGGCAGGGGGCAGGGGGCAGGGAGACAAGGGAGACAAGGGAGACAAGGGAGTAGAGGGGAAAGACTAATCTGAAATCTAAAATCAAAAAGGTTATGACTATTGTCAAAAGGAGAATCATCGTTTCATGAAGCTCGGAAAACCTTCCCAGGAATGTGCTGTTAGGGTTATGGATACAATTCCATTATTGATGCGGTTTATCCGGGCTGAGATGCGGACTCATAGTGCTGATTCTATTTCTATACCACAACTGCGATCGCTAGCTTTTCTCAAGCGTTCTCCTGGTGCTTCTTTGTCTCAAGTAGCAGATCATCTTGGTGTAACTTGTGCTACTGCATCAACCACAATTGAACGACTAGTACAACGCCATTTGGTAAAACGTACTGATCATCCTCAAGAGCGGCGGCGTGTGGTTCTGAATTTAACACCAGAAGGCAAGGAACTATTAGAGCAATCCCAAGAAAAAACTCGCGCTCATATTGCGGAAATTTTACAGGATCTCACCCCAGAACAAATATCA
>JBODRP010000346.1:0-5431 GCA_050633005.1 Trichormus sp.
TCAACACAATCATAATATTGGGTAAAACAAAATGCAGTTAGTAGATGTAAAAAAATCCTATCAGCTATCATCTATGCAGCAAGGAATGCTATTTAACAGTTTAGTTGCTCAAAATTCGGGAGTGGATATTGAACAACTCGTGTGTTTAGTCAAGGAAAAAATCGACATTGTAGCATTCCAAAAAGCATGGCAGAGAGTCGTAGCAAGACACGCAATTTTAAGAACTAGCTTTGATTGGGAGAATGGAGGAGAACCTCTGCAATGTGTTCATCAATCGGTAAGAATTGCCCTGGAACAGCAAGATTGGTGTGGTTTATCGGAGCTAGAACAATCGACGAAATTGCAAGCTTATTTAGAAAGCGATCGCCATTTGGGTTTTGATCTCAACGTCGCGCCATTGATGCGGTTAGCATTATTTCGCTTGCAAGAATCTGCATACCAATTTATTTGGACTTTTCATCATGCTTTGTTAGATGGTCGCTCTATGTCGATCATTATCAAGGAAGTATTCACATTGTATGATGCTTTGTGTGCAGGTAAAGACTTACAACTACCGCGAACTCGTCCTTATCAAGATTACATCACATGGCTACAACAACAAGATTGGTCTAAATCTGAAGGTTTTTGGCGGAATTTGCTCAAAGGTTTTACTGCACCCACACCTTTATTAGTAGACTCAAACCCTACCACACAAGGCGGTTTTGGTGAGCAAACCATGCAACTCTCCACAAAAATTACAGCAAGGTTGCAATCTTTAGCAGCAGAACATCAACTGACGCTCAATACTTTAGTTCAAGGTGCTTGGGCTTTATTGCTGAGTCGTTATAGTGGTGAATCTGATATTGTATTTGGCGCGACAAGAGCCTGTCGTTATTCCTCTGTGCCAGGGGCGCACTCTATGGTGGGATTGTTGATTAATACCTTACCAGTGCGAGTACAGGTGTCAGGGGAAAAACCGCTTTTAACTTGGCTGCGAGAATTGCGATCGCAATGGCTAGCTTTGCGAGATTATGAACATACCCCCTTAGTCAATATTCAAAGATGGAGCGATGTTCCCGGCGGCACGTCTTTATTCCATAGCATTGTGGTATTTGAAAACTATGAATTAAATTCAGCTTTACGCTCTCAAGGTGGTAGATGGCAAAATCTAGAAGCCAAGCTAGCAGAACAAACTAATTTTCCCCTAACTTTGCTGGGCTATGGCGAGCGAGAATTGTTATTGAAGCTGAAATATGATCGAAATCTGTTTAATGATGCCAAAATTGAGCGAATGCTGGGACATCTTGAGACTTTATTGTCCAGTATAGCTAATAATCCTTGGCAGTGTTTAGGACAGTTGCCACTATTGACGAGGGACGAAAAACATCAAATGTTGATGGAGTGGAATCATACACAAGCAGATTTTGCCCAACAACTTTGCATACATCAACTATTTGAGGCGCAAGTCGAAAAAACACCAGACGCTATTGCTGTGGTTTGTGGAGAAGAACAACTCACCTACAAACAGTTAAACTGTAGAGCGAATCAGTTAGCGCATCACTTGCAACAACTGGGAGTTAAACCAGGGGTGTTAGTTGCGGTATATTTAGAGCGATCGCTAGAAATGATTCCGGCTGTTTTAGGGATTTTAAAGGCTGGAGGTGCATATGTGCCACTAGAACCGAGTTTCCCCCAGGCACGTATTCAATTACTGCTGTCTTCTCTGCAAATTAAGTCTATAGTTACTCAAACAAGTCTGTTACCTCAACTTCACGAACTAGAACTGAGCGCGCTGCAACATTTAATCTGTTTAGATAAATCTTTAGTTCCCCCTGCCGCCGCTTGCAACTTTCAAGTATGGAATCGCTCCTATCTAGATTTACTACCTACAGGAAATTTACCAACATCTACTAATTCCGATGATACTGCCTATGTGATTTTTACCTCTGGCTCTACAGGTACACCCAAAGGAGTTGTAGTTCGTCATCAACCAGTCATCAACTTAATTGAATGGGTGAATAAAACATTTAATGTTAATGCTAACGATAGGGTTTTATTTATCACATCCTTATGTTTTGACTTGTCAGTTTATGATATCTTCGGACTGTTAGCCGCAGGTGGTTCGATTCGGGTTGTTTCTAGCGATGATGTTCGAGATCCAGAGGCTTTGTTACACATTCTCTGTCATGAGCCGATTACATTTTGGGATTCTGCGCCGCCTGCACTGCAACAATTGGCTGGTTTTTTCCCCAAGGTGCAAGAGTGTAATTCTCAACCCCAATTGCGACTAGTATTTATGAGTGGTGATTGGATACCAGTCACCCTACCAGATTTACTCAAAACTACCTTCCCTGGAGTCGAAGTAATTAGTTTAGGGGGAGCGACGGAAGCAACTGTTTGGTCGAATTATTATCCTATCAACAAAGTTGAGCCGCATTGGAAAAGTATTCCCTATGGTAAACCGATTCAAAATGCTCAATATTACATTCTCGATGCTTACCTGAATCCTTGCCCGATTGGTGTGACTGGGGAATTGTATATTGGCGGAGAATGTTTAGCCTCTGGTTATTTAAATCAACCCGAACTCACTGCCCAAAAGTTTATTCCTGATCCTTTTAGTCATCATCCACAAGCACGGCTGTATAAAACTGGAGATTTAGCCCGCTATTTTAGTGATGGCAATATTGAATTTCTCGGACGAATTGATCATCAAGTCAAGATTCGCGGTTTCCGTATTGAGTTGGGAGAAATTGAGACTGTACTTACACAACATGACTCTGTACAGGAAACTGTAGTCATCCCCAGAGAGGATGAGCCAGGAAATAAACGTTTGGTGGCGTATGTAGTATTAAATGGTGATTCTGCACCTACAATGAATGAATTGCGGCGATTTCTACAGGAGAAATTGCCAGAGTATATGATTCCATCTGCCTTTGTAGCGATCGCTAAAATCCCACTTACTCCTAATGGTAAGGTAGATCGTCGCGCTCTCCCCATCCCCGACCAAAGACCAGAATTAGAAAAGGCTTTTGTTGCCCCAGGAAATGCGGTAGAAATTCAGTTAGCACAAATTTGGTCAGAGGTTTTAAGTATTCAGTCCATCGGTATCAAAGATAACTTCTTTGATTTAGGGGGAAATTCCCTACTGGCAGTTCGATTATTTACCCAAATTGAACAAAAATTTGGTCAAAAACTGCCCCTAGCTACCTTGTTACAATCACCAACGATAGAACAATTAGCTACCATTCTTCAGGAATCAAATACATCGGCTGTTTGGTCTTCTTTGGTAACTATTCAGCCTGGTAATAGTGGGAAACGTCCTTTATTTTTAATCCATGCCCTAGGAGGCAATGTAATTGGCTACCAAACTCTAGTACGTCACCTAGATGCCGAACAACCTGTGTATGGACTGCAAGCACAAGGATTAGATGGCAAACAAACCCCACACAACAAAGTGGAAGACATGGCATCTCACTACATCCAACAAATCCGTACTGTGCAACCGCATGGCCCCTATTTATTGGGTGGTTTCTCCAGTGGTGGAATAGTTGCTTATGAAATGGCGCGTCAGTTAGTTGCTGGAGGCGATCGCGTGGACTTACTAGCCATGTTTGATACCTATAACCCCAGTCTTTACATCAGTAATCCCTCGTTATTACGGACATTCTATGTCTACTTGCTGACTTTATTACGACTACCATCTGAAGATAGATGGAATTATGTGCTAGCGAAAGTAGATTGGTTGCAATCAATGTTAACTGGCAAACCTAGCAGCAAGTTTGACTTATGGAATGAGCATTCTTTTACTGATGATGCCAATCCTTATAACATGGTATTAATTGAAGCTCTCAAGCAGGCGACAATGGTAGATTATGTACCCAAGCCCTACAATGGCAAGGTAACTTTATTTACCACTAAAGAAGTTTTACGATGGTGTCAATTTAAACCCTGTAGAGGTTGGAGTGAAATAGCTCAACAAGGGGTAGAAATTCACCAAGTTCCTGGCACACATCTAGCTATGCTAGGAGAACCAGGCGTACAGATACTAGCTGCAAAATTGAGCGTTTGCTTAAAAGCAGCCCAAGCCTGAAAGCAATTTGCAATGGACTTCTCTCCGTTCGCGGAGTGTGGGGTAGACAGATGCTAACGCAATTAGGCGTTGTAACGAGTTAGTCGATACATTCACAATGTCAGGCGATACTTTGGCAATGTCAGGCGATACATTCACAATGTTAGTCGATACATTGACAATGCCAGGCGATATTTTGGCAATGTCAGACGATACTTTGGCAATGTCAGGCGATACATTCACAATGTCAGGCGATACATTCACAATGTGGATGTAGTCTACACCAAATAAATGATGTAGAGACGTTGCATACAACGTCTCTACACTTTGTTAACTTGCTCCGAAATGAGTTTCAAAGTCCCTGTCTTGCTCCCTTTCTAAACTGATAGCATCCGCTTCAGTAAAGTCTACGTTACCAGTTTCCGGGTCATAGGAATAGCGATCGCGCTGATAATAATAGTCACTACCCCAACCACTAGAGCGATAATTGCCATAGTCAGGATAATAGGCGTAGTCTTCTTCATAGGACTGTTGACAGTAGGGACAATCAATATTATCAGTCCGTCCGCAGCGTCGTTTGAATAAAAACCCAACCATGCGATCGCACTCGCCGCCACTTATGGCGGTAAAATTGACAATAATTTCACAATTGCCAATTTGAATGCGATCGCCATCATTCAGGCTACCTGTTGTTAGCTGTAACCCATTAATTTTTATCCCATAACTCGTATTCTGGTCGATAATAATTAACTCTTGATTTTGCCAAGTAATTAGAGCATGATAAGCTGCAATTAGGTCATCTTGAATAGTGACTCTAGAGACTCTTTGCTCATCAATCTGTTGTGGCATGGCTGCAAATTCCTTGCCAATCGCCACTGGTATCTGTAATAATGGCTGTCTGCGATCGCCTGTATTGGGATCTATCCAAGTTAATTTAATTTGCAAAGCTTATTCACCTCCTGTTAAATTCACAGCATAAGCTAAACCAGCTTGTTGTTCCCGCGTTAGTACATCTAATCCAAAGCAAGCAAATGCTATAGGAGATATGTTTGATTTAGTGGAAAAAACCGTACTCCCAGAGGTATTTCTTAACGAGATTTTACCTTCTTTAATTGTTACTTGGTAAATTAACTTTTTATCGGATGTAAAAATTTCTAATCCCTTTTTATTTGTTATAATTTGATAAATTTGTTTCTGATTACTATCTTCTAACTGATAATTACTGTTACTGTTGCGTTTGAGAATATATAAAGCTTTCTTGTCTGGGTTCTCTACTGTCCATGATCCTTGGGATTTCAATACATAACCCAAAACTTTCTCTTGAGCATTTTTAATTTTAATTCTTCCAGATTCGTCTGTTTTGATTCTGGCTATTTCTTGTTC
>JBODRP010000347.1:0-5422 GCA_050633005.1 Trichormus sp.
GTAGGGGTGTAGGGGTGTAGGGGTGTAGGGGTGTAGGGGTGTAGGGGTGTAGGGGAAATACATTCTACCTTGTCTATCCCATGCCCCATGCCCAATGCCCCATGCCCAATGCCCCATGCCCAATGCCCAATTCCCCATACCCAATGCCCAAATATTGGCAAAATAAAAAGAGTGCTGATTGTTGGTTAAATCGTGGTGAATACAGAAAGTTTAGAACTAGCTAGAACTAGATACCAAGCCGGGAAAGTTGCTTTTGAAAATGGCAAATACCGGGAATCTGTAGAAAATCTAGAGAAAGCAAGGGATTTATTGGAACGTAATTCCCGCTTGGGGGGCGAGGTGGAGATTTGGTTAGTGACAGCTTATGAAGCAGCCGGACGTACAGAAGATGCGATCGCGCTTTGTCAACAACTGCGTCGTCACCCCCACTCAGAAACCCGCGATCAAGCACGTAGGTTAGTTTACATTCTCCAAGCCCCCAAGCTGAAACGACCTAGTAATTGGATGACGGAAATACCTGATTTGGGGACATTAGGTGATAACGAAGCCAAAATTCGCATATCTCCCAAGCCCCGCCCATCTCAGCGAAAACCACCAGCCGAAAAGGAATTTGTGGATTTGAGTCAGGTGAATACTAAAGATAATCGTTTTATTTGGGTGGCGTTAATGGCGATCGCTTTGATTATTTCTTACTTGCTTTGGCAAGGGGTTTAGGAACTAGGGGCAAGGGAGCAGGGGGCTTAATTAATTCAAAATTCAAAATTCAAAATTCAAAATTAGGGAACTTTGGGCAGGGGGCAGGGGGCAAGGGAGTGGGGGAATTTATTTAATATGGAGGAGTTTATTTAATGAATTATTCTGTTGGTTTGCAAGGGTTAACAGCGTTAATCAGACCGTTAAAATTGGTGTTATCACAGTTGTATCGCCGTCAAGTTTTGCCTGTGGTATTGTTGCTATCATTGCTGTTGTCTGGTTGTGTTAGATACGATGTGGGGGTGAATTTTCATAACTCTAATAGTGGTGAATTGATACAGCATATTAAGTTAGAAGAAAGGCTAACTAGTTTTAGTGGTGATTATGTTTATGAATGGTTAAATAGTATAGAAAAACGCGCTCGTAAGTTAGAGGGTAAGGCTCAACGTGTTTCTAAAGAAGAAGTTGTGGTGACAATTCCTTTTAGTAATGGGCAGGAATTACAAACAAAATTTAATGAGTTTTTTAACTCTCACAATCAGGAAAATACCGAAACTGAAACTACAGAATCTAGCTCAGATATACCCAAAGTTGAGTCTAATTTACTGTTATTCCAAAACAATTTTCTTTTAGTAGTACGTAATAAATTAATTTACGATTTGGACTTGCGATCGCTAGCTTTAATTGCCAGTAAAGGTAATGTGTTAGCTGATGCTGGTTCTATTCTCAATTTAGAGTTTGCCTTAAATACGCCTTGGGGTGCTAAAAATATTCCTGTCTCAGATACTGCCATTGCACCAGAGAAAAAAGGTCAACAATTAGTATGGCAACTCCAACCGGGTGAACTCAACCATATAGAAGTGGTATTTTGGCTACCCAGTCCTTTAGGGATCGGTGCGTTATTAATTATCTTATTTGTTTGGGGAGGCATATATCTGAGATACACCTATATGCCAGATCCCAGAATACAGTTTGCACCTAAAACAGCAGCAACAGATACTGTCACCACAAGCTAGTTTTCACCCTCAAGGTGATAAACGCTCAATTGTCCAGATACCATCATGTAAAGGAGTATAAAGCAAGCGATCGTGCAAACGGCTGGAGCGTCCTTGCCAAAATTCAATTTCTCTGGGGATCACCCGAAAACCTCCCCAATGAGGAGGGCGGGGAATCTCTTGATTGCCATATTTACTCTGCAACTCCTGCATTCGTTGTTCTAAAAATTCTCGGCTGGGGATGATTTCACTTTGTTCAGAAGCCCATGCACCCAAACGACTCTGAGGTGGACGACTCTCAAAATAATAATCTGATTCAGCTGGCGAAACTTTTTCTACACTGCCTAAAATTCTGACTTGACGTTCTAATTCTGCCCACCAAAAAACCAAAGCCGCTTGGGGATTTGCTGCTAATTCTTGTCCTTTACGACTGTGATAGTTGGTGAAGAAAACAAAACCCCGCTCATCAAAATCTTTGAGTAATACCATTCTCGCCGATGGCTGACCATCTGGTGTAGTTGTGGCCAGAGTCATAGCATTAGGTTCGGGAAGTTGGGCGGCTAATGCCTGCTCAAACCACTTCTTAAATTGTATAAAAGGATTGGGGTCAACTTCATTTTTACTCAAACCTTCCAAAGAATAATCTTTGCGAAGATCAGCTATGGTTGTGTCCATTGTTGGTTTAGTTCCTTATGATTATTTAATTAGGCAGGGTGCAGTAGAGAATGATTGATGACTGATTACTTTTGACTAAGGAGTATTGATTGCGTCATATCCGCCGTTCGGCATCTCTTCAAAGTTTATTATTCTATGGTCTGAGTGGCCCAATTGTCGCTCTGAATGTTTGGCTGTTATCTGTACTCTTTCGCTACTTTCAAAACCCCATTACCATTTTGAGCTTTGCGGCGATTGTCGCGTTTTTACTGAATTATCCAGTTAAATTCTTTGAAAGGGCTAGAATTACTCGTACCCAAGCTGTAATCATAGTTTTGCTCTTCACTTTGATGATTGTTGGTATTTTGGGTGTTACTTTAGTGCCAATGGTTATTGACCAAACAATTCAATTATTAAATAAAATTCCAGATTGGTTAACTGCTAGTCAAGCTAATTTAGTGCAGTTGGAGGCGTTTGCTAAACAGCGACGTTTGCCTATTGATTTGAGGGTAGCCAGTAATCAAATTAATGCCAGTATTCAAAATGTAGTTCAGCAATTGGCTTCAGGTGCAGTAGGAGTGGCGGGAACGTTGCTTTCAGGGTTGCTGAATTTTGTTTTGGTAGTAGTGCTGGCATTTTATATGCTACTGTATGGCGATCGCGTTTGGTATGGTCTGTTAAATCTGTTACCTTCTAAATTCAGCGTTCCATTCGCCAAGTCTTTGCAGCTTAATTTTCAAAATTTCTTCCTCAGTCAGTTTTTATTAGGACTATTCATGGTTATAGTCCTCACACCGATTTTTTTGATTCTCAAAGTCCCCTTTGCTTTATTATTTGCTATCCTCATCGGTATTTCTGAACTGATACCCTTTATTGGTGCAACTCTGGGGATTGGCACAGTTACGCTTTTGGTACTGCTACAAAATTGGTGGTTAGCGGTACAAGTTGCCATAGCTGCAATTGTGATGCAGCAGATTAAAGATAATCTCTTAGCACCTAGATTACTCGGCAATTTTATCGGACTTAATCCCATTTGGATTTTTGTGGCTATTTTAATGGGATATGAAATCGCAGGTTTATTAGGAACATTAGTGGCTGTCCCCATTGCCGGCACAATTAAAGGCACTTTTGACGCAATCAAAAATGGCCAGCCAGGTGATTTTATGTCAACAGTCACCATTTCCCAGGATTCTGAAAGTCCAAGTTAGTCCTAACGGCACTGTAATTTTAACGTGAGTTCGATGACCTCTCCCCAACCCCTCTCTCTTGAAAAGTTCTGTACGGAGGAAACCTCCGCACCCTGCGGGAAGCAAGCTACAGACTTTTCGCTCCGACGCGGAGAGGGGCTTAAATATATTGAAATATCAACTAAAAATAAAGGTTTTGAAGCCTCTCTCCTTGCAGGGGAGAGGTTTGGAGAGGGGGTTTTTCTCAACCGTCGAACTCACGTTAATTTTAAGTAGAACAGGGTACATACAGCACTTTTGAAGTAAGTGAGGTACACCATGAGTAATAAGTAGTGAGTAATAAGTAAATTTCTTACTCATTACTCTAACGTACCATAATCACACAGTGCGTTACGCGTTGCTTTAATGCACCCTACAATTTAATATTATTGCTAATTAATAATTGTTTGTGCTTTCTGATGATATTTCTATTCTGTTGTTTTGTTTACTCACAAAGCCAAGAGTCACTCGTTTCATCAGCCCATGCAGCACAAAGAGAATGATAAAAGTAATCATAATAATTATCAAAGGCTGTTTTCCTAAAAGTTCCTCTACACCTCTAGTTAATATTGCGTCTGGCTGAGTGATAAAATCCCAACTATTGAAACGTAAGAAACGACCCCAATAAATACCAATGGCACAAAGAGCATGAGTAATCAACTCAACCCATAAAATCCAATGACTTTTACCAATGCGGTGCAAGTAGTAACCTAAATTAATTAAAGATATAACATAAGCTTCAAAACCAGCTAGAATTACCACGAAATAAACAGGAATTAAAACCAAGGTAATCAGCCAGATAGATTGAATTGTGCGGATGTCATCAATTAAATGAATAATATCAGTTAATAAATAAGGAGCATTGGGTAAAAAAGCATAGAAAACTAAAAATCCTAGCCACCATACCCAAGAGCGTCCACGCCTTTTACGAAATAACCAAATACTTAATACTAAAGGGATAAAAGCTAGGAATAAATTCCAAGTCATCCACCGCATATTGATGCTTAACACCTGCAATATTTTAGCTATCAATTGCTCTGTCATAGCTGTTTACTCACAAAATATTTAATCAAATGGGATCGAATTTGTAATATTAACTATCCATGAGTAGTATAGTATATCTATAAAAATACGGGTAAAACATCATTCATACTACTAATTTTGTGATAATTGCCAAATTTTATCAGCTTAAAATGATTGAAAAACTCCGTTTTCATCTCTCAGCCACAATTGAGAATCATCAGATTACAAAAACAAGTTCTCAGTAGAAGTAAAAACAACTACTAAGAACTTGAGTAAGTTTATACACCTGAATCTCGCTCTTGTCCTAGCTCTGAGATAAACTACAATTTGCCTAGTTGTGATTCCTGAATTATCTCAAAATTAGTTGGGAGAAAGGGGGTGTAGGCTAAAAACTTAGCATGAGGATGCTGCTATTTCCTTAGTTTAGCGATCGCTTACAGATGATTGCAATTGTGCTAATTCTGCTTTGACTTCATTTTGCAAGCGTCGCAGTAACATTAAATCCTCTGGCTCAATAGTGTTATTTATATTGTGAGTTAGTAACTCTTCAACTTGTTGCAGACAAGTTTCTAAACCTGCCATGTATTCATCATCAGTTATAAGCTGGTTTTCAGGATCATCAACACAGTTATAATATTCTTTAATAGATTGGCAAGCATCAAATAATGGGTATACAGGAACAATTTGATCTATTGGTGTATCTGAGGCTGGTGTAACCTTCCCTAAAGGTGGAGTAAGAACAGGATGAGGGGAAAACTCTATTTGAATATCTGACTCTTGAGGATCTAAATCAAGCGGGGTGTAGGGTAAAAAACCCCTTTCATTCTTGGT
>JBODRP010000348.1:0-5415 GCA_050633005.1 Trichormus sp.
AAACTATCACTGATTCAGGTTTATTCACTAATTTAATCTCCGAAAGTTTTGGATATGAATTGACTTATACTATTGATGATTATCTTGCCTTGTTGAGTACATTTTCTGTATATATTGCTTTAGAAACACAGCAGCGTCATGCTTTATTTACAGCTTTGAAAACAGCATTAGATAGGGAATGGGGTAAGAGTTTTCAGATATCTTGTCTTGCAACTCTTCACATTGCTAACAAAATAATTTAGGATAGTTCGGTGATTGATAGAGAAGAAATTATCAAGTTTGTAGTAAGCACTTTAGTGCTGAGAATATATAAGGACTAAAGTCCTTACTACGAACTTAAATAGAATAGGTGATTACCTGGACTCCTCAACAGATAAAAGATTAAATCATACCTACATAGAAATTGGACGTTTTAAAATTTGCTGTACAGAACCATACATTTCACCTATTAAACCTTCCAATTCATGTTCAATATCTTCCCATCTTCCTAGTTTACTAGTCCATTTCCCGTTAGATAATTGTCTAGCGGCGTGGGTTGGTTCACCATCAGAGGTAGCATATATTGCTATCTTCTCAAAACCTAATTCCCACTCTGAGTTATCACACAATTCATACCCTAAGCTTTGGTAAGCTTGAATAAAAGCAGAGATAGTTAATTCTGCGGCTACACCTTCTACCCAGTAATAAATATTATCTGGATCTATTGGACTCCACCAACGGTCATCCTCACCCGCAGCCCAAGCAAAACAATTGTATGATACACTTTGCTTGCTGGTTACGACATACGCTGTGAGTGATAAGTTGGGAAACTTGTTTTGTTTATAGCCTTCCAACTTACCATGTGTACCCATTTGCTCTTCCCCATTCAATCCAAGCTTCAGCCATTTGCTGGAGTTTACCACGCTGTTCTGGTTTAACAGGATTTGCGCCTGTAATTGCACTTAATGCCCAAAACCAATGATCTGGTTCACTTTCAAGTTCCCGCATAATCAAAGGTACAACAGGTTGTCCCATGCCAATTATTCTTTGATATGCAGGGTGCATTGAGATTTTGGAAATAACTGAAAGCATTCCTGTTTCGCGTCGCCATTGTTCCGCTAATTCTAAGAATTGACTTTCTATTTCTGAGGTTGCAATAATTGGATAAAGATAAGGTGACATAAAGTTTATCTTCAGCTTAATTACAAAGTACTTTCATCAACAAGAATAATCTTTTTATAGCCATTTCTAGTTAAGTGAGGTACAGATAATATTTTGAAACGCAGAGGAACGCGGAGTAAAGCGCAGAGGTACGCAGAGATTTGTACCTCAGGAGACTAGGAAGGGAGCAGGGGAGCAGAGGGGCAGGGGGAGAAAGGAAAATATTCAGTAAGTGGGGTAATTGAGTTTCTAGAAAATACCCACTGCTTTGAAGATTTGGAAGATACCTAAAAAAGTAGCAATCAAGACGACACTAAAGCCTAAAATATTAGCGATCGCACCATTACGGAAGTCGTCTAATAAATTATCTTGGTTGATAACGATTACTAGAAATGTGGCGACAACAGGCAATAGCAAACCATTGGCAGCCTGAGCGAAAATAATAGATTCTACGGGACGTTTTCCAGTGATAGCGAATACAGTACCAATCACTAACACTAAAATCCAGACTGTCCGAAATCGGCTGCTATGGAAATCTGGCTTCCACCCCAATGCGCCGCAGATAGCGTAACCTGCGGCTAAGGGTGCAGTAATAGTGCTAGACAAACCAGCCGCAAAAAATCCTAATGCGAAAAAATACCGCGCCGCCACACCTAAGAGGGGTTCTAGTTGCTTGGTCATAGTTTGGATGTCATTGATGTTAATATTTTGAGTAGCAAAGGTAGCGGCAGATGTAACTGCGATCGCTAAGGTAATTAATCCACCCAAAGAAATAGAAATGATGGTGTCAAATCGTGATTCTGCCACAGCTATTTCTGTAGGAATGATTGACGGCCATTTTTGCTGCACAGAACTAGCATGAAGAAACAAGTTATAAGGAACAATCGTAGTGCCAATTAAAGCGATGATTGTTAGCAGTGAATCATTAGGCAGTTTTGGTACTACCATTCCTTGAAGTAATGCACCTATATCGGGACGAGCAGAAATTGCTGTTAATAAAAACACAACCCCCATCAAACTCACAGTTGCAATCAAAACTTTTTCAATCAGTTTGTAAGCACCTAAGGCTAACAACAAGAAAGCCAAAATACCAATAATTCCCGCCCATATCTGAAAGGATATCCCGCCCAGTATCTCTAAACCGATGGCTGCACCTGCAATATTCCCAGTCTCAAAAGCGGCATTACCCACGAAAATAGCTGCAATGATTAAAATAATCGCTAATAAGCGCAAAATTGGGTTTTCCGTAGCTCTCAAAGCTTCACCAAGTCCCTGTCTAGTGACTACACCCAACCTGCCAGACATTTCTTGCAGCACTATAGTTGCAATGGTGGAAAATACAACTGCCCACAACAGGGCAAAACCATACTTTGAGCCGGCAATAGTCGCAGTGGTAACTGTTCCAGGCCCGATAAAGGCCGCACTAACTATTAATCCCGGCCCTAAATTCTGGAGTCGTTTTAACATATCCCTCCAAGGTTATGAATGTGTGGGATGATTTCTCAGACGCGATGTAAAATAGCAAAATAGCGATCGCTAAATTTACTCATTACTCATTACTCATTACTCATTACTTATTACTCATAATTCACACATCGTTGTAAAACTAAGTGATTACACTCATTTAATCTGGCTTGCCAGTTAGGTTCAACTACGATGGTGGTAATTTTTTCGACAATGATAGCTGCACCATTAATACAATCCCCTGGCTGTAAATCTTCTCTGCGATAAACTGGTGTATCATGCCATTTTTCGGCACTAAACATCTTGACTATTTCTAGAGGTTGAGGGGTTGATAGTAAACTGCGAGTCCGAGTTATTAAAGGTTCTTCAGGTGTATCCATTTTCTGAATTACTTCTACAGAAATTGATTCCACAATTAAGGGTTTGTCTGGCTGAAGGAAACCATAGCGAGACTTATGCTTATCTGCAAATTCTGTTTCCATGACGCTTAAATCTACATCAAACTTAATACTTAAAGTAGAATCAGTTCCCTCATATTTCAGATTGAGTTTTTGAATGACTTCGGCTTCCAGACTACTTTCATTGTGATTAAATTCCCTTCTAGCTTCAGTTTCTAAAGACTTGATTAACTGCATTAATTGAGGAATCAATGCTTGATTTAAAGGCTGTTCTACTCCACCAACTCTAGTAGCTCTCACATCAGCTAATCCCATACCATAGGCGGAAAGTACCCCAGCATAAGGATGTAGAAATATCTGTTCCATCCCTAAAGTATCAGCAATTAAACAAGCAACTTGCGCCCCTGCACCACCAAAACAACAAAGCACATATTTAGTCACATCATAACCACGTTGTAGACTAATTTTTTTAATAGCATTAGCCATATTTTCTACAGCAATTGCCATAAATCCTGCTGCTACTGCTTCTGGTGGCCGATAATTACCTGTAACAGTGGCAATTTCTTGCGCTAACTGCTGAAATTTTTCTAAAACAACATTTTTATCTAACGGTAAATTGCCATCACTACCAAATACAAATGGGAAATATTGGGGGTGAATTTTACCTAACATGACATTAGCATCTGTCACCGTTAAAGGGCCACCCCGGCGATAACAAGCAGGGCCAGGATTTGAACCAGCCGACTTTGGCCCCACACGATAACTAGAACCATCAAAAAACAGAATTGAGCCACCACCAGCCGCAATAGTATTAATTGATAATACAGGAACGCGCATTCTCGCCCCAGCAATTTCGGAATCTAATTGGCGTTCATACTCGCCTTTAAAATGGGCAACATCTGTACTTGTTCCCCCCATATCAAAGGTAATAATTAAATTAAAACCTGCTCTTTTACTAGTTTGAACTGCGCCGACAATACCACCAGCCGGGCCACTTAAAATACTATCTTTACCCTGGAATTGTGTTGCATCAGTTAACCCACCATCAGATTTCATAAACATTAATCTTACTCCCGGCAACTGACTGGCTACTTGGTTAACATAGCGGCGCAAAATCGGAGTTAAATAAGCATCGACAACTGTTGTATCACCACGACTTACCAATTTCATTAACGGGCTAACTTGGTGAGATATCGAAATTTGTGTAAAGCCAATTTCTTGAGCAATTGCTGCTACTTGTTGCTCATGTTGGGGATAGCGATCGCTGTGCATAAATACAATTGCACAACTACGCACTCCTGTATGATAAACTGCTTGTAAATCTTGTTTTACCTGTGCAGTATTTACAGCTTTTAATTCATTACCATGAGCATCATAGCGTTCTTCTACTTCAATTACCTGCTCATACAGCATCGTTGGTAAAATAATATGGCGCGCAAAAATATCAGGACGATTTTGGTATCCTATTCGTAACGCATCTTTAAACCCTTTAGTAATAATTAAAACTACTCTATCCCCTTGTCTTTCTAACAGTGCATTTGTAGCCACTGTTGTCCCCATTTTGATTACTTCTATAGCTGCATCGGGAATAAGTTGATTATTCTTCAAACCAATAATATCTCGAATCCCTTGAATAACTGCATCTTGATATTGTTCAGGATTTTCAGACAATAGTTTATAGACTATCACCCATGATTTATTGGCTACAGGCACAATTAAAAATCGTTCCTGATGTTTTGCGAGTCTATCTATAATTTTTGGCTCATCAGTGACAGCAACAATATCTGTAAATGTACCACCTCTATCAGCAAAAACTTTTAGCATAGTTCAACTTGATCTATCAACTAAAAGTAGAGTAGCAGGTATGTTTGGTATAGTTCTACTTCAAGTGTGGTATATTTTGACAACAAGCGTAGACAAAAATATTGCTTTCTCTCACGCAGAGGCGCAGAGACACAGAGAATAAGAGTTAGATTCTGAGCGTCACTTTGCGTTTACCTCTGTGTTCCTCTGTGTTTAAATTGCCCATTGCCATTTTTGCTGCGCCAAACTCCATTTTACAGCAACTATTTCCGTTGGAGGATTAAGGCGATCGCCTGTTTTTTCAAATTGAATATTTCCCGTCACTCCCCTGACTCCTCTTTGCTGCTGTTTGAAATATTTATCCATATCTTTGAGCAAAGCTTGGCTGTTTTCGCTTTTACACTGTTCTATGACTTTCAAAATAATTAAAACTGCATCAAAAGCCGTAGCACCCCGCCAATTCAGATTACCTTCACCCCATAATTGAGTCCCTAATTTACAAAAAGACTGAGCAATCATATTATTACTATTACAGCCATTTTCTTGGCTATCCCAATGCCAGGGAATACAAGCAACAATTTGCGGATGATTTTGATTAATATTTTGATAC
>JBODRP010000349.1:0-5398 GCA_050633005.1 Trichormus sp.
TACTCAGTATATAAGACAGAATATTAGTGACCCTTCCCCCACTCCCCCACCTCCCAAAACCCTAACCATTGCAGACAGAATCAGTTTTGGTGAAAAATCTTTAATTACTAATGAAATTAGTTCTGAAAAACAAGCAGGGATAAATGCGATCGCCAATGGCAATTATAGTCAGGCGATCAATAATTTAGAATCATCTCTCAGACGCAAGCCTAACGATCCAGAGGCATTAATTTATTTAAACAATGCTCGTATTGGTTCTGCTCCAAGCTACACCATTGTTGTTTCTGCACCCATAATTACAAACCCTAGGCCGAATGAGCCAGATCCGGGACTAGAAATTTTAAGGGGTGTTGCTCAAGCTCAAAATGAAATTAATGCGGCTGAAAAAATTCAAGGTGTTTTCCTCAAAGTAGGGATAGCAAACGATGATAACAAGCCAGACGTAGCTCAAGAAGTTGCTAATAACTTAGTCAATAATTCCCAAGTTTTAGGTGTTGTGGGACATTTTGGTAGTGATACTACGATCGCCGCAGGCAATATTTATAATAATGGCAAGCTTGTAGCAATTTCTCCTACAAGTACTTCTGTCGAAATTTCTAAATCTGGCCCCTATGTTTTCCGCACAGTTCCCAGTGATTTAATAGCTGGGAGAGCTTTAGCTGATTACATGGTAAATAGCTTGAAAAAAACAAAAGCAGTAGTTTTTTTTAATTCTCAGAGTAATTATAGCAATTCGTTAAAAGATAATTTTCTCAACCCTCTGATTTCACAGGGTGGAGAGGTAATTGAAGAATTTGATGTTTCTGATGCGAATTTTAATCCGGCTCAAAGCGTACAACGGGCTAATGAACAAGGAGCAGAAGTTTTAATGTTAGCCGCTAACACTGCTACTTTAAAACAAGCTTTAGAAGTAGTTAAAAACAACAATAAAAAACTGATTCTTCTGGGAGGAGATAGCTTTTATTCTAAAAGAATTTTAGAAGAGGGCAATGCTCAAGCTGAAGGCATGGTAGTGGCTGCTCCCTGGCATATTGACGGCGATCCCCTATCTACTTTCCCTCGTCGCTCAAGGGAATTATGGCGGGCGGATGTTAGCTGGCGCACAGCCCTGTCTTATGATGCTACAGTAGCTTTAATCGCTGCCCTAAAAAGCGATCCTACACGTTCTGGTGTGCAAGAAGCCCTGTCAAACCGGAGTTTTTCTGCAAATGGAGCTTCTGGTGTAATTCGCTTTTTCCCTTCAGGCGATCGCAATGCTTCAGTTCAACTCGTCAGAGTAGTTCCTGGTTCTCGTTCTGGGACTGGGTATGATTTTGAACCAGTTAGGTAAGTAGGTCGGCGTAAATAATTATTGTTGGAATAAGGCAGGGAGCAGGGGGAGAAAGAGTTTGAGCCTTATTTACTTTTCTTCACATAGTTTGGTTTTATCGCACCGACTTACTTAATTGCTTGATAGTTGTTGATTTGCGTCAGTTTAGTATAACGGGTGTTGGTTTCCGATTCACTTTGGTTGATCTTGGGCTGTGGGGTGAATTTAGCGGTTCTAAATCACTCCCCACTTATACCAAATTGGGATAGGTAGTATGATTTTGCTCTGCTGGAATAGCCTATGAATCTAGGCTTGCAATCCAAAATCCGTCTTGAAAAGTTGAGTCACTGCGTTGGTGAGGCAGTGCGGTCTTGGGGGTTTCCCCCATGAGCAACTGCCGAAAGGGTTTCCCGGCTTGTAGCAAGTGGCGTTCCTACGGCGGGAAACCCGCCTACAGAACTTTCCGCAAAATCCAAAATCCAAAATTGGTATCACTCCTCAAATAGCTCTGTTTTCAGGTTTATATCCCTACTTGCCCGATGACACAATCTGTTTGTGGTGGTCAAACAGATTGGTTTGACTGAGCAGTAAGTGAATATGCTGGCGGCGACTTACTGCTGACTTATCGGGGGTAGGAACTAATTCACTCAAATTTACCGTTCATTCACCGACATCTGCTAAACAGCGCGGCAGTTCCTCACCGTAGATGCCCTCATGATGGTGAATCAGGCTTTCTTAGCTGGCTCTATTAATCGACTCTGCTGGCAGGCAAATCAGATTATCCCCTTGGGTAAGAATTAAGCCACGTTGACGGAGCTTACCCATCAGGCGGGTAACAGTGACGCGAGTTGAACCAATCGCGCTACCGATTTGGGCATGGGTAAGGGGGAAAGGTAGGCAATACCCACGAATTACATCGGGATCTGTCTCACTCATCGCAGGTTCTCCATATTCCTCAATCAACAAAGTGAGGAATCCGAGCAGTCTGTCAATTGTACGGCGTTGTCCCAAAGCACTCAGCCACAAAAGTTTACGCTGGTGCTGGTATCTGAAAGCATCCATAACTTCACGACGGAAGTGAGGCCAGTTGTCTAGATCGTGCCAGTACATCCATAACACTGCTGTTTGATCAACGTGAGCGTAAGCTTGCAGGGTAAATGGGGACTGCGCCACGATTTCAAATGGCTGTCCTGCGCCAACAAAACCTAAGAAAGCTTCTTCTGGTGTTCTGTTGATGCGTCGAGAAGTTAACTGACTCGCGGTAGCACTTACTTGGGCAGTTCCTACCATGCGGATCGCACCCCTTTGCACCAAATACAGCAATCCAGGACGGGCTGGAATGCGCTCATCTTTGCTAAAGGTGCGGCAGCGATAGTGTTCCTGCGCCCAGTCAAGAATACGTTGCCAAGTCAGAAAAGGGCGTGATGCCTCAGAAAAAGAAGATGGAGATTGCATAGGTAACAAAGAGCGTTCGGCTGAAGACAAAGACGACATAAATAAGGTGCAAGGAGTGTCTTTGTGTTTATTGAAGTAGGCCTAACGCCTAACAGCGTCAGCCATCCAAAAAGTAGAGAGCAAATTTGCGCCCTACTATTTTGTTATACTTCTTACTGTACAATGATGGTAGTAAAGTTTACATATTATTCATCTAATATTTATGAAATTTTATGCTAATCTCATTTTTCTTTGTTTAGAAAAATTTTATCTCTAAAGGCTGATGACGGCTACTCCAGTGATTTCAAGGACAAAGTCTTTGAGGAAAATATCAGTGTCATAGATTCTACTAGTGAGTAAAAATACTGCTATTAAAAAGTTAATATACAGCTACTTGCTGAATGGACTGAACTTTTATCTTTCTCAAAGGGATAAAAATCACATAATCAATAGCAAAATACCTGTACATCAAGGTAGAGATATCAATCGAGTTTTGTATATTTCTGGTGTGGCATTGCAGCTAGCAAAATCTCATAATTCAGGATCTGGGGAGATAGCGAGGGCGATCGCCTCCCACATATCAAATAACTGTGGTGAAGCATTGTTGATAGGAATAGTTCCCCCTGGATGGATTCACATAGAATTAACACATGGTTTAATAGCAGCTTGGTTGCAAAGTATCGCCGTTGGGGAATCAAACAGTAGTTTAAATTTCCTCGGTATCAAGTCATCACTTCCATACAAATGTGAAAGAGTAAAAAGTCACAATCCGTCACCTTTATTTAAAATTCAATATGCCCATGCGCGTTGTTATTCGTTAATATTACTGGCTGGTCGTGAAGGATTGATAAAGTTGAAAGAACCACTATCCGCAGGTAACGAAAGCTGGCATTTGGGAAGTTTGGTAGTCACAGAAACATTACCTTGGCTGAATAGCGATGATCGCCAATTACGCCTGCATCACCCAGCCGAGAGACATTTAATTATGGAATTAGTGAAAGCCGTAGATGAATTAGAGTGTGCCGAGGATGAGGGCAAAGTCAATTGGAAAAAAATTGCATGGCATTTAAGTCAAGCTTTTGAGAGTTTTTGGAGTCAATGCCGGATTTGGGGTGAAGTGAAAACTAACTCACCAGAACTCGCTCAAGCCAGATTGGGATTAGTTATGGCTACTCAATGTGTCTTAAGGGTGTTGCTGACAGTTAAATTGGGGGTTACTGCTCCAGTGGAGTTGTGAGGGGCAGGGAGTAGGGGGCAGGGGTAGACAAGGTAGACAAGGTAGAAATATCCCATGCCCGATGCCCGATGCCCGATGCCCTAATATTCCTTAATTTTGAATTTTGAATTTTGAATTTTGAATTGATACGCCCATCTTTGGGGATCAAAACTTTTATAACTAACTATTGACGGATTTATTGACCTCAGTTATAGTAACTGGTGTGTGAGGAGCGAACCAGCAAGAACACCGAGACGAAACACGGCCAGTCGTCGGTGTTCTTTCTGATTTTGGGGGTTTTTAGATTAATCTAAACTTTTTTGACCGTTTCAAGTGAGTAAAAATTTTTCAATGGCTGTTGCTGCTCCATCAAGCTCTACAGTAGGAGCAATCCAATCAGCGATCGCCTGCACACCATCTGGGGCATTGCCCATCGCTACACCAATGCCGGCATATTCCAGCATTTCTAAATCATTGAAGTTATCACCAATAGTCATGACATTGTGACTTTGTAAGCCTAATATTTCTTCGGCTAAGAAACGCACAGCATTACCTTTATTGACAACAGCGTTAGTTGCTTCAAAGAAGGTAGCAACGGAGGTTGTCATGTATAGTTCAGCTGGGGTGTACTGGCGGCGCAGATTCCCTAATAACTCTTGGATGACGGTTGTATCGTCACACAAGGCTAAAACTTTTGTGGGTTCATTGGAGAGAGTTTGGCGCAAATCTCCCACAGCTATAGGAGTAATGCCAGAACGTGCGGCATAGGCTTGAGTTTCTGGGGTGACTTCCCGCACGTATAGCTGATCATTAATGTAGAAATGGACAGAAAGGAGCGATCGCAATGCTGGTTGTTCAAAATAATCTAGTAATTGCTGGGCAATTTCTCTAGCTACTGGTGAATGTTGATGAATTTTTTGGGTAGCTGGATCTTGAATCCACGCTCCCTGATAGGCCATGAGTGGCAAAGTAGAATTTAACTCTTGGTGGAAGCGTAAAGCCGAGCGATACATTCTCCCGGTGGCGATCGCTACTGGAATCCCTTTGGCTTGAACGGCAGCGATCGCTTCTTTGACAGCTTGACTAATTGTGTTCGATTCTCCCGAAATTGTGCCGTCTATATCTACAACTAGTAATTTAATCTCTTGGGCTGGTGCGGTTTGCATAAATTCCCCAGGTTTGAACTCTCAGTTAGAGGGTATCAGACTCTAAGAGCATCTTAAATGTTTGATTTTTCTATTCAAGTGTATTTTGGGAAACCAATGAGCATTAACTTAGTTGACGATTAAATAGACAAATCTATACACTTATAGACAAAGATGTCAAGCTATAGGTGTGTTGATGTTAAAGCCTCATCTAATTTGCTCAAAAAATCGGTGGAGCAGTTAAAACCTGACAAAAATGGGATAATAGAGGTAAACATCCAGCTAAAATAACTT
>JBODRP010000350.1:0-5393 GCA_050633005.1 Trichormus sp.
ATAAGTTTAGCTAGTGCATTTAGCGTAGTTTGTGAATTTTATACCTTAATCTACCCAATGCCAGCCCAGATTTCCAAATAAGTATTTACTTTTACCTCTCAATATTCTCTACTCCCTAGTCCCTCAATACACAACCAAGTATAGCTACACTATCCTACGCCAACAACAATCCAAGCATATGACCACACCTGATTTTTTTATGGATGATGCCTAATTCTTAACTCTGATAAAATTAAGGTAGAGTTACCACAATATAAATATAAAAATATTAATTTCTTAATACACCACGGCAAAAATAAAGTTACTATCGAGAATAAGTAAAAAGCTGAAAACATAATCAGTGTGATTTGTTTTTACTTTTAATTTTGGCATTATCCTCCTAGTCCCGATTTTCAGTCAACAACTCATCACTGAAGTCACGGACAGATCGCTCAGAGAGTTACACAGGTAAAATGATGGAAGTCAGAGAAATTAAGAAACCTTACAAACCCAGACACCAAGATAACGAAATCCGAAACTTTCAACACGTTAAAATACTAGACTGTAACCAGCCAGTGCATCGCATCATTTTTGAATGTTGGCACTGTAAACAAGGTTTATTAAGTGAAGTAGAAGGGGTATCATCACAAACTCTCGATGTACAGTGTCCTAGTTGTGGTAGAACTGCTATCAAGTTAATGGCAAATCAAGTCATTTCTACAACACCAATTCCCTCACCTTGGCAATCATAAAACATCTCCTCTAAGCATCTGCAATTTTTGCCATCATTCATCACCCCAGTTGTTTTGCACAATTGGGGTGATGAATTATCTATGACAATTTTCAGATCAAGATTAAACTATAGCCGTAGCTAAATAGATTCAGCTGTTGTATTTTTAATTTATGTCTAATGTGAATTACAATTTTGTGAATCCCTAAGTATTTGTAGGGGCGGGTTAACAAATATGATTAAAGATAAACTTTTGATCTGGGTAAACCCGCCCCTACCCAGTTTTATCAGTGTATAAGCAGTTATTAATGCTTACATATATTCCGTTATCTGTGATTTATAGCCAGTTGTGTGAAGCGATGAACTAGGGTCTAACTTTACCGTTTCAACTATGTAAAGCCATTATCCAACCCTTGGTCAACAACTGGCAATGGGCTACGAATATGGAGACTAGGATTGATCCCTGCCTTGTATCGATGTCTCACTATACCCGCTATCCCGGTTGATATATCTATTAAAACTGCTTTGATAAAAATCAGGTTGCCAAATTGCCAAAACCTCTCCTTGCCTACATTATTAAGGTAACAATTTCAAGATATAACGAAAAATTACAGATACATACCAACTTGCTTATCTTACCGTGCCAGTTTGTGGCTGAAATAATACGATTACTCCTCAAGATTAAGTGTTATTAAGATGTATAAGTTTTTATTGATGCTTATGATTTAATTTTATTTTAATAATTTGGGAACTTAATTAACAATATTGCCTCGAAACCTTGTAAACTATTTTAATCAAAAATTAATTTAGCTATAAGCAAAACTTACAGATAATGTAAGAGGCGTATATAGCTTTTTTTGTACCTGTCGTTTCCCAGACAAGAAAACGCAGTTTTTTTGTCTAAAAATTTCATTACTATGAAATCAAAAATTTACTAAAGGCTGCTCAAAATTTTCTTAACCATCTAAACTTTGCTTGTTTTAGGAAACCAAAATGTCCTTGACCAATACGATCAATTTTAGAAACCTGCGAGGGGATATATTCGGCGGTGTAACTGCTGCAATTGTCTCTCTCCCGTTAGCTTTGGCTTTTGCTGCCGCCTCTGGTGCGGGTCCAGCATCTGGTCTTTATGGTGCTGTTTGTGTCGGTTTTTTTGCAGCATTATTTGGTGGCACACCCACCCTAATTTCTGAACCTACAGGGCCGATGACTGTAGTTATGACTGCCGTTGTTAGTTCTATGATTGCGGCGGCTGGTGGTGATGAAAAAACCGGTTTAGCGATGGCTTTTACTGTAGTCATGCTAGCGGGTTTATTTCAAATTCTTTTTGGCATATTTAAACTGGGTAAATATATTACCCTCATGCCCTACAGCGTCATTTCTGGCTTCATGTCAGGGATTGGGGTAATTCTGGTTATTTTGCAAATTGCCCCCTTTGTTGGGCAACCCAACCCTAAAGGTGGGGTATTGGGGATAGTGCAGAATTTACCCGATTTATTAACAAAAATTAACCCTGCCGAAACTGCTTTGGGTGTGCTGACGTTGGCAATTATTTTCTTGATGCCATCTAAAATTAAGCGTGTTGTACCACCCCAGTTAGTAGCATTAATTGTTGGGACTGTAGTGTCTCTAGTGTTTTTCGGCAATCTGGAAATTAGACGCATCGGTGAAATCCCAATGGGATTACCAGAATTACAACTGCCTAAATTCACTCCATCACAAATCACAACTATGATTATTGATGGTGCGATGTTGGGGATGTTGGGTTGTATTGACACTCTACTAACGGCAGTGATTGCAGATAGTTTAACCCGCACTGAACATAAATCGGACAAAGAATTAATTGGTCAAGGCATTGGTAACATCGTGTCTGGTTTGTTTGGTGGGCTACCTGGTGCTGGTGCGACAATGGGGACAGTAGTTAATATCCAAACTGGTGCTAAGACTGCTGTATCTGGTTTAACTCGTGCCTTAGTTTTGTTAGTTGTAGTTTTGTGGGCAGCAAATCTTACCGAAAGCATTCCAATGGCGGTGTTGGCTGGTATTGCTTTAAAAGTAGGAATTGACATTTTAGATTGGAGTTTCCTCCAACGCGCTCACAAAGTTTCTTGGAAAGGTACACTGATCATGTACGGTGTGTTATTCCTCACCGTGTTTGTAGACTTGATTGTAGCCGTAGGTATTGGAGTTTTCATTGCCAACATCTTGACTATTGAGCGTCTTTCTCAATTACAAGCGCAAGAAGTTAAAACTATTAGTGATGCTGATGATGACATCGTTTTGAATGATGAAGAGAAACAATTGCTCGATCAAGCCGATGGACGCATTCTGCTATTTTACTTAAGTGGGCCGATGATTTTTGGAGTATCCAAAGCGATCGCTCGTGAACACTCAGCAATGGCAGACTCCGACGTGCTAATTGTTGATCTCAGCGATGTACCCATGATGGGTGTGACAGCCTCCTTAGCCATTGAAAATGCAATTAAAGACGCTTCTGAACAAGGCCGTCACGTTCTCATAGTCGGTGCAACAGGCAAAGTCAAACGCCGGTTAGAAAACTTTGGTGTTTCTAGATTTGTACCCCCCCATTATATGTTTGTAGACCGTGTAGAAGCTTTAAAACAAGGTGTTGCTTTAGTGAAAACAGATACTACTACTAGCGTCTACTAAAAGTTGTAAACCCTTGCCTCCTGTCCTACTCTATGAGAGGGTACGCCAACGGGTTCGGAGTCGCATCCTTACAGGTTCGCGTAGCGTTCTAGTAGAGTAGGCTTACGCCAAAATAAGCGAAAACCCCTTTTCTGCTGCTCTCTGCCGTCAGGTAGGGTTCAGGGGGCATGAGGCAGGGGAGACAAGTCAGACAAGTGAGACAAAAAATATTTACCCCCATACCCAATGCCCAAAATTCTTGAATTTTGAATTGATTAGCCTTATGCCCTCTGCCGAATTTCTTCTACTTCTCAGCCACAGCCTTAACTAAATTTAAATCATAGGGGCGTTCCGTATCATCCTCGCCCAAATATTCACCATTTTGAATTTCCAGAATAACTAGGGGAATAGATCCTGGGTTTTCAACTTTATGCAGGGTTGCTGCTGGTACATAAGTTGATTGGTTACGGTTTAGTAATACTTCTTCTTCTCCACAAGTCACCTTAGCCACACCAGAGACTACAACCCAGTGTTCATTGCGGTGATAATGGATTTGTGGTTTGATACTATGCCTGGGTTTAATTTCAATGCGACTAATTCTATAGCTTTCTCCCTCTTCGATGACCTCTACATTACCCCAGTAACGCGCGCCTGAATGAGAGGAAGACTCGTTGCCATTTACTTGAGTATTATCTTCATTCTGACTCATAACTAAAATTTTTAAGCTAAAAGAATATTACTGTTTTGAACGCACCCCATCTAAATCAAACATTATAGATGGGGATTCATTCGCTAAAAATAGCGTTACCAGAAAAACTGGCGAACGAGCGTGTGCCGTTGGAACTTTTGCCTACGGACACTCTAGTAAAAAAATTAGTAATAATAGCCACAAAACTAGTAATTACTAATATAAAAATGGTCGTGTCTCCAGGCTTTGCCTTTTACCGTACCAACTGTATTTTACAACGATCTTGGGTTTCGCTTACCCTACCTAAACAAGTTATAGGTAGGGACTGCGCTCAACATTCTTTGTTCAACAAACCTAACTCAAACCAGAGAAAACTGAAAGCCAGCCCCAAAAAAATGTTATGCCAAAATTATCCACATAGAAAAATTGTTGTCACCTACCCTGAGATTATAAATTGTATCGAATTATTAACTAGTTATGATTTTTTATGTTCTGGGGACTGGCAAAAATTAAATTAAGTAGATGAGCTAATTAGGGCTTGCTGAAAAAGTTCTTTAGTAGACCTCTTGCAAAAGTCACGATTATAGCGTCCTTCTTTGCGTCTACCCTCCGGGTTCTATGTGCTTACCCTGCGGGTTCTACTTTAGCGGTATGCGTGAGGCAAAAAAATATTTATGCAAGAGGTCTAGTGAAGCTACGGAACGGAGTTGGGGTAACGGGGAACATTAACCATTGACTTTTGGATAAAGTCTTCAACCCACTGTAAATATTGTAACCCTGCAACTTCTGCTGAGTTGTTATGTTCTCCTCCTTGAACTAAAACTATTTTTTTAGGTTCAGGTGCAAGAGCATACAATTTCTGACTCATAAACGCAGGTATTGTAGAATCAGCAGTGCCATGAATGAATAAAATTGGCATTTTTAATTGGGAGATTTTTTCAATAGATTCAAATCGTTGTGTTAAAATGAGGTTCACGGGAAGTAACCGAAACATATTGCGATAATCTATAACTTCCCGCACCGAAGTAAAAGTTCCCTCTACAATTATTCCTCCGGCTTTGGGTTGTTTTAGAGCTAAATCAATCGCTATCGCACCCCCTAAAGAGTGACCATAGATAAAAATCTGATCAGGGGGAATTTGCCTCTGTTGTACTAAGTAATTCCAGGCAGTTTCAGCATCTTGATACACATTCATTTCATCGGGAAACGAACCTTTGCTACGCCCATAACCTCGGTAATCAATGAGTAACACTGAAAATCCTAGTTGATAAAATCTCTGAGCATGACCTAAATTAGCACTAATATTCTTAGCATTGCCGTGTAAATAAAGTAACGCCTTCCCATTGG
>JBODRP010000351.1:0-5377 GCA_050633005.1 Trichormus sp.
CCCAATGCCCAAAATTCTTTAATTTTGAATTTTGAATTTTGAATTGATTAGCCCCCTGCCCAATAGATAGGCCTTAAAAATGCTCTGAGCTAAAGTCTCCACCTGCATCTCTATCTTGCTTAGAACCGAGTAATTCTAATTGATCTACTCTAATAATAGGTGTAGAACGGTTAGCTCCGGTTTGGCGATCGCTCCAGGTGTCAAACTTCAAAGAACCTTTGATTCCAATTAAACTACCTTTGCGGACATAATTTCCTGCTACTTCTGCTGTTTTATCCCATAATTCCAAGGTAAACCAGTCAGGCTCATCACTATTACGGGTTCTCCGTTTCACTGCTAGCGTTAATCTACACTTGACGCTCCCAGACTCGAAATACTTGATATCTGGATCAGAGCCTACTCGACCAACTAGGGTGACAATATTGATATTCATATACTTACTTCACCTTTTAGTACAGGAGTACTGATTTATTCTGACTATCATCATAGCGAATTGTGACTTGATTGCAAATCTTTCAACAAATCACGCAAAAATCCAGGTATAAAAACCAGCAAAAATACCTGAAGAATCTGAAAAAATATACGGATATACTTAACTAGTCAAGGGATATCAGATAGATAGATGTGAAAAACTGGGTAAGAATTACCTTAACTCATCACAAAATAGAGTGTTGGACTAGACTCTGGCACAAAAAAATAATAGAATCCAGCACGATTCTCTTTTACAGTTACAGTTGTAGTCTAGAATTATCGCAAATTAGGGGGCGTAGAGACGAGTGGGTTTGTTCAGGAACTTTCGCTCATCGTGGGATATGGGTATCGACCTCGGTACTGCAAATACCCTTGTTTATGTATCTGGTAAAGGTATTGTACTCCAAGAACCTTCTGTAGTGGCGATCGATCAAAACGAAAAGGTCGCTTTAGCAGTAGGAGAAGAAGCTAAAAAAATGCTGGGTCGCACACCAGGAAATGTCATCGCCTTGCGGCCTTTACGGGATGGTGTCATTGCTGACTTTGACACAGCAGAGTTGATGCTCAAAAGCTTTATTCAACGAGTCAATGATGGTAGATCATTAATCAAACCTCGGATAGTCATTGGTATTCCCAGTGGTGTCACCGGGGTAGAAAGACGAGCCGTAATGGATGCGGCGGTGCAAGCTGGAGCTAGACCAGATGAAGTTTATCTAATTGATGAACCGGTAGCAGCTGCTATTGGTGCAGGACTCCCAGTCGCTGAACCAACTGGCAATATGATTATCGATATTGGTGGTGGAACAACAGAAGTTGCTGTGCTGAGTCTGCAAGGGACAGTGTTAAGTGAATCAGTACGCATCGCGGGAGATGAATTAACTGAATCCATCATCATGTACTTAAAAAAAGTGCATAATTTAGTTATTGGCGAACGCACTGCGGAAGATATCAAAATTAAGATTGGTTCTGCTTATCCTACCCAAGATGATGAGAGTGCCATCATGGAAGTCCGTGGTTTACACTTGCTTTCTGGCCTACCCCGAACCGTGACCATCAAAGGGCCAGAAATTCGTGAAAGTATGTTAGAACCCCTATCTGTAATCATCGAAGCGGTGAAGCGTACTCTAGAACGTACACCGCCAGAACTAGCAGCAGACATTATTGATAGAGGGATTATGCTAGCTGGTGGCGGTGCTTTGCTCAAAGGCATAGACACCCTCATTAGCCACGAAACAGGTATTGTGACTCATATTGCGAATGATCCTCTGAGTTGTGTTGTCTTGGGAACAGGGCGAGTACTAGAAAACTTCAAACAGCTAGAAAGAGTATTTAGCGGACGTTCTCGCAATATGTAATCAAAAAATTTCAGATATTGGGTTCTATTTGGTTGTAATTTGGGTTTTATATAAATAGAATCCAGTATTTTTTCATTTATAGAAGTAGGTTTATAGATGGTTAGTGTACGTCGTTGGTGGGATCGCAGAACCTTACAAGTCGGTTTAGTAGCTTTAGCTTTGGGTGGTGCTTGGGTAGTACGCCAGACCCAAGGAGAATTTTTATTGGAAGTATACCAGTTAATTAGCCGTCCTCTACAAATGTTACCAACCGGGACAACTCCTCAAGAACGTCAAGAAGAACTCCTCAAGAATGCTCAATTTTTGGAGTTACAAACACGAATTACTGAACTGGAAACTCAAAATAAAAAACTCCAAAGCCTATTAGGTTATGCCGAAAAAGAACCGCTTTCATCACGACCGATTGCGGCTAGAGTTATAGGGCGTAGTGCTGACCATTGGTGGCAACAAGTGACGATTAACCGTGGCTCAAATGCGGGTATTCAGGAAGGTTATGTTGTCAAGGCAGAAGGGGGATTAGTGGGTTTAGTTACAAGTGTCACACCCAACACCAGCCGCGTCTTATTAATTAGTGACCTCAAAAGTCAAGTTGGTGTCACCATTAGCCGCACGTCTGCCAAAGGTGTACTCCGAGGGGATTCTTCTGCGGAAGCTGTATTAGAGTTTTATGAAAAAGTTCCAAATGTCAAGGTGGGAGACTTAGTTTCTACATCTATGTATAGTCAGAAATTCCCCGCAGGTGTGGCAGTGGGAAAAATTAAGTCTTTAGAAGGTTCTATTGCCAAAGTTGAACTTTTTCCGCCAATTACCTCCCTAGATTGGGTTGCTGTCTATCCCAAAGCCCAAAACCCAGAGTTAGAAAATCAGCAATCAACAACTCCAAAACCATGAATCAATTCAAAATTCAAAATTCAAAATTCAAAATTCAAAATTCAAAATTAAAGACAGCCACCCACTCATAGGTGGGGTTTCTACCTACCTTCTCTACGAGTGCCACAGGCTAGGAAAACAAGGATTTTTGGACGCAAGTCCGGTTTTAAACCTAACTTTTTCCAATAAAACCAATTTGCAATAAAACTTTAATTAAACTAATTCTCTTAACTAATGATGAAGATACCTTCATTTAGTAGCAAGTCAAAACCGCCAGAGCGAAAATTCCGCAACCGACAAAAAACCTTGGCGGATTTGCATCCAGGTTGGTTACGTGTACTGGATTGGGGCATTATAGTAGGCTCTGTATTCTTATGTTTGTTACTATTGCCAACACGCTTCCCAGGCATGGAATTATTGCGAATAGGGCCTAATTGGTTATTAATTTGGGTGGTTGCTTGGAGTGTCAAGCGATCTGTGTGGGCGGGAACATTAGCAGGTATTATCTTAGGTCTACTCCAGGACGCTATGACTGCGCCTCAACCATCTCATGCCATCACTTTGGGCTTAGTGGGATTTCTAACGGCATTAATTCAAAAGCAGCGTTTTATACAAGAAGATTTTATTTCCATTGCCTTAATTGTGTTTGTGATGGCAATGATTGCAGAAACTGGGTTTGGGTTGTTATTACATTTAGCAGGCGATCGCTCTCAAGATTTAATCTGGGCATATTATCAGCGTGTCACCTTAGCATCCGCTATTCTTAGCAGTCTCTGGGCCCCTGTTGTCTATTATCCCCTCAATCTCTGGTGGGAAAAATTGAAAGCTCTTCAATCGTAATTCGTAATTCGTAATGGACTTCTCTCCGTTCGCGCAGCGTGTCGAAGACAGACGCTAACGCGTAGCTTGCTTCCCCGGAGGGGTACGTCCCGCTTCTCTACGAGACGCTACCGCGAACGCTAACGTAATTCGTAATTAGGAAAGTCCTGATCTAAAAATTTAGGGACACGATCAATACCGTGTCCCTAAGAAAATATACTGGAAAAACTGGGCTGTCTTAACCACTAGGAATCATCGTCGCTTAGTAGTGCTGCGTCGGAGTTCGCGTTTTTCGTTTTCTTGCAGACGGCGATCGCGCCAGTCTGCTAAGGTTAAATAGCCAACACCACCGGTAACTACTACTAGCAGCACCAAGGCAACTAAAGCCAAAATACTCAGAACTGGACTTTCCACAATGCCTCTATAGTCCGTTACGACCCCATACTACCATTGCAATTGACCAAGTAAACACAACTAGTAGTGATACCCAACCCAATGTCAAAATCGCCATAGTTTTACTTTTGAAATTATTTACAAAACATCTCTAATATTTATCATACTGGGTACTGGGGTCTGGGTAGTGGGCAATTTTCTCATCTTTATCTTCACCTCTGCCCCTTTGGCTCTAATGCAAAAGGGAGCAGGGGGAGCAGGGGGAGCAGGGGGAGCAGGGGGAGAAAAATACAATGCCCAATGCCCCATGCCCCATGCCCCACACCTCTCATCAAGAGGCGATAAATCGCGTCTTTACAACAGATGCTTGTAATTCCAATTTCAATTTAAATTATGCAGCGAATTTTAGATGATCAATATATGGCAGAACGGCTAGAATCCCTGAAAGCAGGAGTTATTGGGGTTTTAGCTTTGGGTTTGGCTTTTTTAATTACTAGCTTTGTCAATACCTTCGTGTTGGCGAGGTATTTTCCCATACTCGTAAGTCTGCAAAGAGATTTTAACTTGTATTGGTTAATGAGTGGGGCGATCGCAGGTTTTTCTGGTTTACTATTCGGTGTGACTTACCGCTATATCATCCGCACTGATCAAAACCCACATTTAAACTCTGGTGGCGTGTTGGCTTTCGGTTTAGTACGTGGCTTAACTCAAATTGAAGGGTTAAATCTTAGTAGTACAAGTACAGTTATACCGATTTTAGTATTAGTCGGTGAAAGTATATTGTGGTTTGCAATGGCAGCGATCGCTGTTGATATTGCTCTCCATCTAGCTTGGGTAAAACCTTTTAGTCGATAGTTATTGGGCATGGGGCAGGGGAGGTAAAACTCTTTAATTTTGAATTTTGAATTTTGAATTGATATGCCCCCTGCCCCCATATCAAGCTAGACGCGTTACACTTCATTAAATATAGGCATAAATACAAGTTTTAGGGACAAAAATTCCATGTACCGTCCTAATCCTCTAAATAAACCTTCTTTGCTCCAGAAAATTCAATGGGTGATTGACCCTGTAGGATATATGGAGAGCGCAGTTACAAAATATCCAGACATATTTACGGCGGAAGTGGTTGGTTTTGGTAATACGTTGGTATTTGTCAATGATCCCCAAACTATCCAAGAGATTTTAACTAACGATCGCAAAAATTTTCTCGCACTGTCTCAAGACAACAAAATTTTACAACCAGTACTAGGCGACTATTCAGTCATGATGTTAGAAGGCGATCGCCATAGACGACGCAGACAGTTAGTGATGCCATCTTTTCATGGGGATCGGATGCGAAGTTATGGGGATTTAATTTGCCAAATCACAGAAAAAGTCTGGAATCAGCTACCCACGTCTAAACCATTTGCTGCACGCAACGCTACCCAAGAGATTTCCTTGGAAGTGATTATTGGACGGGGAACTCGTGT
>JBODRP010000352.1:0-5341 GCA_050633005.1 Trichormus sp.
TCTGAGAAATGGAAGCCATTTTGGCATTTATTTGGAAATTTATATTTTGATTATTTAGTGTGGAAAAAAACAGCAAACTAGGCAATAAATTTATCATTTATCGCCTGCGAATTATCATAAAATTGTCCGAAATAAATGTCAGTGTTAGTCAACTCAATTCAATTGATATCGAGCAACTAGTGTAAAAAATAATTAAACGACAAAGTATAGTGTTGAGCAGCAACTTGTTTAAGAATATTTTAACAATATTTACTGTGATTTTAAGCTGTGATTAGGGGTAAAATTAGTAATAAATTTAAAACCTGTATTTTTTGCCTGCAACCAATTAGAAAATAATTCTTCAATAATTTTTTCCTGTAACTTCTCATCTAATTGAGGAAGAATAATTTCTTCTACCCAAATTAAATACACTCCCTTGGGAGTCACAATTGGTTTGAGAATTTGGGGCGGACTAGCAGCAAAAACAGCCCAGGCAATTTCTGGACGAAAATCTTTGCGGTGTCGCACACCTTGATATCCATACACACGACGAAGTTCTGCTTGTGGAATATACATCCGCGCGACTTCTGGAAAAGTTATTTCACATTCTTCTATGGCATAAAATATTTCTAAAGCTACATCTATGTCATCTAATATGACTTCATAAGTGACAGCAGCAGCATAATTTGATTGATTTTGATAAAAAAATCCTTCGACTTGAGATCCAAATAGATGGTGAGCTAACTTTTTAGCTGTGATTTGATGACGAATGGATGTTTCAAAATCATCTTCAGAAAGATGGTGTTGCTTTAACCAGAGTAATGTGTCTTGAGCTTTGACCAGTTTCTTACTCAAGCGGAGGTTATCAGCTTCTTGTTGAATTTCTTGAGATGTGACTGTAATTCCCTCTTCTTCGGCTGCTTCCGCAACGATTTTTTGGGATGCGATCGCCTCTAAAATCTCCGGCAGTTGGTAAGATAACTTCAGATGCTCAATGATATCTGAACTAGTAATATTCAAAGTGTGGCACCTCATCATAATTAAGGTTGTGATAAATTATCTTTTTGCAGTTTCTTAAACGGATCTAAAACAAAGTCAATCACCCGTTTTTGGCGAATAATTACTTCCGCCGTGGCTGTTTGACCGGCAGTTAAGGAAATACGTTTTTCATTGTTTTGAACATAATGCTGCTGTAGCGCAATTTCTAATTCAAAACTTTCTACAGGACTTTGGGGTGTGGAATTCACTTTAGAGTCGGGAGAAATCCAAGTAACTTGACCTGGGACAATGCCGTACTCTTGGAAAGGATAAGCATCAAATTTGAGTTTGACCGGCATTCCCACCTTTAAAAAGCCGCTATCTTGCACAGGGATTTGAGCCTTGAGGATGTATTGCGTATTTTGTGGGGAAATTTGAGCAATTCTTTGACCAGGTTGTACTACTGCACCTGGCTTAGTGATCGGTAACTCAAAAATTACCCCATCAATAGGCGATCGCACCACTCTTTGTTGCATCTGCAACTTGATAGCTTGAATTTGACTTCGGGTTTGCGCGATTTGCGATCGCACTCCTAGAACCTGTGTTATTGAATCCTTCAGCTGTTCCTGAGTCTTTAAGACAGCTAGTCTACCAGTTTGTAGCAAGCTTTGATAACTGTTTTCTTCTTCTTGCAGTCGCAGTTTTGCCTGTTTAATATCAGACTCTAACTGACTCATTGTAGACTGATAACGACTGGTTTCTTCTGCTAAACGCAATTGTGCTTGTTTTACATCAGATTCTGCTGTTTTATAAAGCCTTTTACTTTCTTGTTCTTCTTTTTTGAGTTGGTCAAGTTGGTTAGCAGAAACCGCACCACTATCTACCAACTGATTTAAGCGATTCACTTGTCTAGAATCTATCTTCAGTCTTTCCAGCGCCGAGCTTAAATTATTCCGAGCAGTTTCAATCTGCTGCTGTGCTTGATTGACTAATGCTTGTTTTTCTAATTTTTGTAGATTGTATGTACTTTGTTTGCCTTCTAAGTTTTGTTGAGCTTGGTTCACCTGAGACACCTTCTCTAAGGCTTGAGATTGGTTTTGTTGCTTCTGAACATTCAGCGTTAACTGTAATTGATTGATGAGTAAATTTAACTGCGCCTGTTGATTGAGCAATCCCGACAGCTTTTCTTGAGCTTCTTGCAATTGGGTGCGTAAGATATCAGATTCAAGTTCCAGCAATACTTGTCCGGCTTTTACACTGTCTCCTTCTTTAACCATGACTGCTTTGACACTCCCACTAACTTGAGAGTCTAATTTTTGTGTTGCACCTTGGGGTTCGATGCGTCCTCTGGCGCTTCCTGTGTCATCCACCTTTGAGAAGATAGCCCAAGGTAAAGCCAGAACCACAAAGCCGATCAATGTGTATAATACACCCCGTGTCCATAGTCTTGGTAAAGCATCTAATAAAGCTTCTGTGCCATGATACAAATCTTGGCTGTGGCTTGTAGTTTCTTCTTGTAGATACTCATTTTGTTCCTCTGCTGTTACCGTTGCAGAATCAGAAGATGGGTATGGCATAATACCAATTTTGGATTTGAGATTTATAGATTTGAGATTTTTTGCGCCTAACACCACGCGACTAATTCCGCAACGCAGTGGCTCCAAAATCTCACATTCAAAGAGTCAACCGACCTTTGACAGTTGTTGTTGATTCAGATAGTAATAATGCCCTTGTTTAGCAATTAATTCTTCGTGAGTACCGCTTTCTACTAACAAACCACCATCCAAAACTAAAATCAAATCTGCTCTGCGGATAGTAGACAATCTGTGAGCAATGATCACACTGGTACGTCCTTTGAGAATTGTTTTGAGATTGTTTTGAATAATCCGTTCTGATTCTGAATCTAGGTGGCTAGTGGCTTCGTCAAACAGCAATAAACGAGGGTTCCCCATGAGCGCACGAGCTATGGCTAGGCGCTGGCGTTGTCCACCAGAAAGCATTCCACCGCCTTCACCAATTTCGGATTCGTAACCCATTGGTAGTTGCTGAATAAATTCATCGGCTCCAGCTAATTTTGCAGCTTCAATGATTTCTTCTAAAGAGGCTTCTGGGTGAGCTATGGAAATATTTTCTCGAATAGTGCCACCAAACAAAAAGGTATCTTGATCAACTACGCCTACTTGAGTCCGAAGCGATCGCAACGAGATACTGGACACATCACACTCATCAATGAAGACTTTGCCTTCTGTAGCTGGGTATAAACCCAAAATTAATTTACTTAAGGTAGTTTTGCCAGAACCACTACGCCCTACTAGGGCTACCATTTGCTCTGGCTGAATTTCAAAGCTGAGATTTTCCAGTACGTTAGTCTTACTCTCTGGGTGATAGCGGAAGGTGACATTCTGAAAGCGAATATGGCCACGCAATTTACCTAAGACTTTCCGGGGTTGATGTTGCAAATCTTCTTCTGGTTCTGCGTCTAGAACATCATTAATTCTTTCGGTAGAAATAATAATTTCCTGGAGTTGATTCCATAGTTGTGAGAGTCTTTGAAAAGGACTCAAAACGTTACCTACCAAGAGATTAAAAGCTACTAATTGACCAATGGTGAGTTCTCCTTGAATTACTTGCCATGCTCCAAACCACATCAATGAAGTATTGACAAAGGTATTAATTGCACCACTGAGAATAGATAGGCGAATGCCAATTATTTGAGCATGGAAGGCTTTTTTGACTAAATTATTCAGTAGTTCTTCCCAATGCCAGCGCACCGTTTGTTCAACTGCGAGCGATCGCACAGTGCGAATCCCTGTGAGAGATTGGATAATATAGCTGTTTTCTTCCGCCCCAGCATTAAATACCTCTCTCGAAATGCGACGTAAAATACTTGTACTAGCTAGTGCCAGAATAAAAAATGGTGGCACAGTGAATAGTACAAATAGCGCCATCCGCCAGCTATACCAAAACATCAAGGCCAAGTAAATGACCAAAGTTAGCAAATCTAGAATGACTGATAATGTTTGACCAGTTAAGAAGTTCTGAATTTTTTGGTTTTCTTGAATGCGTGAGACAATATCCCCAACATAGCGAGACTCAAAGTAGGAAAGAGGTAAGCGGAAGGTGTGCTGGATAAAACCTACCAGTAAAGAGACGCTAATCCGATTAGCTGTGTGACTGAGCAAATATGACCGTACTCCGTTCATGACAATACTAAACAACCCAAAAACAATCATTCCTATCCCGACAGCGTTGAGGGTTGTCACACTGCGTTGAACAAGTACTCGATCTAGCAACAACTGGGTAAATATTGGTGTCACTAGTCCAAATAACTGCATTAAAACTGAAGCGATGAATACTTCTAAAAGTACTCCATAGTGAGGCTTGATTAACTCAAAGAATTTCCATACATTCGTAGTTTCATCTTTAGTATCGTTGAGTAGGGCTGTAGGCTGTAGTAGCAAAGCAAACCCTGTCCAACCGACTTGAAATTCTCTTCTGGAGAGACTAAGTTGGCCGATCGCCGGATCGCAAACTATAACTCGCTGTTTGGTAATTTCATAAACAACGATGAAATGGTTACCTTCCCAATGAGCGATCGCAGGTAGGGATTGTTCAGCTAATTTTTCAAAACTGGCTTTGACGGGACGGCTGGCAAAACCAAGACTTTCGGCGGCTGAGGCAATAGCACGTAAAGATGCACCAGTGCGATTGACGTTGGTCAGATTTCGCAGGCGATTGACGCTAAAGTGTTTACCCCAATAGCTACCAATCATGACTAAGCAAGCAGCACCACAGTCAGAAGCACTTTGTTGAGCATAAAAAGGATAGCGTCGGGTGACGCGTCTCCACCAATAGCCAATTTTCTCTTTTGGGCGAGGAAAGTAATGACGAGGTTTTTCTGGCTGTGGTACAGTTTGGCTGGGAAAAGGAATAATTTTCCCTTCTGGATACATTGGTAGTGCTGGTAGAGGACGCTGGCGGATTTTTCGCTCAGTATTAGTTACAGGAGTTGTATTCAAGTTGAAAGTTAATCCTAAGTCTGTCCAATGCTGCACGGCTGTTTCCCAATCGGATTTCTTCAGTACATATACAACTGTGGGTTGTTTTACTTGCCAATCTTGCTGTTGCGGTAGTTGCATTTCGGCGGCTATTAGCTTCTGCCCGGCGGCATTTACTAATTGGCCTCGATATACTAGCCACAACGGAGAATTTTCATAAAGTTTTGCTGGTATCAGGCCAGGAGCAAGATTGTGTCGCTCGAATAAAGATAATGCTTTGAGAATTCCTGGTACGAGTGTGGGACGTTGAGGTATCTTGCCACAGTAGGTCAATAATAGATCCCAAATTTCAGCCTTAGTTAATAGGCGATCGCTAATTCCAGGAT
>JBODRP010000353.1:0-5289 GCA_050633005.1 Trichormus sp.
TCAGTGCGATATAACCTAACTATAATCAGATATTCTTCATACTGACGCACCCTACAACTTGGATTCTCAGCATTCTTATTTAAGTGAAATTACATAATTACTTGTTCTTCTATTATTGAAAATCACCAAAATAAATAAGTGCGTATGTGAGAAGCAAGCTATGCTAATTATTGTTGTAATTAGATTATAGAGACTAGACACTATTGGTCAGGGTAAGTATAATAAATTGTTTACCATGATAATTGCTTTACGCAACTCAGATTCAACTTTAGCAACTCTTCAAAAGAGTTACCGCAAAACTTACCTACCAATAGTTGAATTTTAGTCGCAATAATTGAAAGAGAGTGTAACGCTACCGGTTATTATTTCGTGCAGCGAGTTGACAGTGCATGAGCTATTGCATAAATCCGAACTGTCCAAATCCAGAGAATGAAGCATATAGCCAAAGGTGTCAGGCTTGTGGCTCACAATTGTTGTTGCGCGATCGCTATCGAGTTTTGAAGCCATTAGGTCAGGGTGGCTTTGGCGCAACGTTTTTAGCCCGTGACGAAATTTTACCAGGAGAACCCAGTTGTGTCATCAAGCAACTGCGTCCTTCAGGTACAACGCCACAAGTTTTGCAGATGGCGCGAGAACTATTTGCGCGAGAAGCCAACACCCTAGGCAAAATTGGTAATCATCCCCAAATACCACGATTATTAGACTACTTTGAGGTACAAGAACAGTTCTACTTAGTTCAGGAATACATTAGCGGTTCTACCCTCCAGCAAGAAGTGAAACTGAATGGTACTTTTAGCGAAGCTGGTGTTAAGCAATTTTTAAGTGAAATTTTGCCATTATTACAATATATCCACGATCAAAAAGTTATTCACCGTGATATTAAGCCAGCCAACTTAATTCGCCGTTCTCAAGATTCCAGAATGGTACTCATTGATTTTGGCGCGGTGAAAAACCAAGTTACTCAAGCCACAACCACCCAATCAGAACATACAGCCCTCACTGCATATGCAATTGGTACTCCTGGTTTCGCACCGCCAGAGCAAATGGCGATGCGTCCAGTATACGCTAGTGATATTTATGCCCTGGGCATCACCTGTGTTTATCTTCTGACAGGTAAAACTCCTAAAGACCTGGATTACAATCCCAGTACCGGGGAAGTGATGTGGGAACATTTAGTGCAAGCGAGTGATCACTTGATCCGTGTGTTGCGAAAAATGGTAGATGTCTCGGTTCGCACTCGCTATCATTCAGCCAAAGAAGTTCTTAAAGCATTAGAAATAGAGCCATATTTAGAAAGCTTGGCGGGAGGATTGCTAGTTAAATCTGAACCCAATCATAAAGAACCAACATATCAGCGTCCAGAAAATTCTGCGGTTTTGAATAGTAACCCTTCTGGTACAGCTACGGGTTTAAGTGTAGCACAGGTAGCAGCGGCCATTCGTGCCAGACGAGCCAAAATAGCTGAGGGTACTGGATTAGATCCTGGAGGAACACGACAAGGAGTTCCCTCGGGTAAACCAACATCCTTGTCTAATAGCCAGAGCAATGCGTCACCAAACCCCAAATCTAAAGTTGGGCGTAGACTAGATGCCCAAACTTTACTTAAAGCCTATTTGAAGGGAAGACGAGATTTTGCTCTACATAATTTAAACTTGCTCAATCTCCAAGGTGTAGACTTATCATCGACTAATTTTCATTCTTGTCAGCTACAAAATACTAATCTTCAAGGAGCTAATCTCCACAATACTGATTTTGGGAGAGCTAGTTTAACTCGTGCCAATTTAAAAGATGCTAACCTCTCAAAAGCTTACTTCAATCATGCCGATTTGGAAGGTGCAGACCTGCGCGGTGCCGACTTGACTAATGCTTATCTGAGTCATGCAAATCTCCGGGGTGCGAATTTATGCGGTGCTAACCTGACTGGAGCAAAAATTTCTGATGAACAGTTAGCATTAGCTAAGACAAATTGGATGACAATACGCCCTAATGGTAAACGGGGCTTATTGTAATTTCAAAAATATCAGTAACAAGTGACAGGTAACATGAACTAATTCCAAATGAAAAATAAAACCAATTCGCAATTCGCAATTCGCAATTCGCAATTAATCTTATGATGGTAAAAAGACTATATTTTAATTCACTATAGGAATCCTATTTGATTATTGAACAGATACGTAGGGGAGGCAAATTGCAGTGTGGATTTTCCTCCTGCAATATTGCCGTTGTGTTAGCGACAGCGTAACGCACCTAGAACCAAGGCCTGTGGTGCGTTACGGCTTACGCCTAACACACCCTACACATACTATTAATATTGGTAAAACATTCAGTATAAGTATCAATAATTAATAATTTGGGCTGACATTTTTAATTTAAGTTATGTAATACTGATTATGGCTTCGGTTCAAATTGTAACAGTATTGCGAATAAGATTAATTATAATCTTATTCGATTCTTTATACAAAATATCTGTTAAATATAGATGAAAATAATTTACCATTCTATTAAGGATTATATTCCTTTTAGAATAGTGTTTAATTATTATAGTTATGAGAACAAATTTAGAAAATCAAGAGCTAGAAAAGCGTTTAAAATTGTATCAAGTCTTTTTGGCTTTGTATGAACGGCATGGCGATCTTCTAGATGAAATTCTTCAGCTAGAAAATCTCTATCAGCCATCATTGACAGAGGTAAAATCGCGTTATGTACAAGGTGTTGTAGATAATTCATCTGTTTATCTGATCACTAACCTGTGTAACCATCACACGCAAACTCTCCAGCAACCGCAACAGGTTTGGACAATAGGACGCGATCGCAGTAATGGTATATACACTGAAGATCAACATTTATCTCGTTGCCATGCTGCCATTCAGTACATTGAAAACCAAGGCTTTTATTTAGTAGATTTTCACAGTACAAATGGTTCTTTTGTCAATGGGGAATCTATCTATCAACCAGTCAAACTGAAAGATGGCGATCGCATCCGTTTAGGAAGTTTGACTTTTGATTTTTTCTGCACTCATCAACACCGTATTTTACCAACATTACCGACAGATTTACTGAGTCAATTAATGCCCATACCAGCAGATGTTCAACAACAAGTTTTAAGCGATTATACTGCGGTTGAAGAACAAGTTGAACTCACAAACCTTGATGAGACTGTACGGATTTCTCTAGATTGTGCCTGGGGTAGATTAGAATGTGGACGAGATGGGTTACAAGAACAACAAAAATCTGAGATTTTAGATAGATTTTTCCAGCAATCAACAAGTTTTAATGATTGTTGGGAGTAATATAAGTAGAACGAATTGAAAAAACAAAACTATCTTAAGTAATGCAAAAAAAACTAAGATTAAGTTTGTAGTAAGGACTTTAGTCCTTTAGTCCTTATTTTGAGAACTAAAGTTCTCACTACAAACCTTTAATTATTTACCCTGTTCTACTTAGAATTAAAAAAGATTACTCCTTTTCGGAGTAATCTTTTTAATGAATGATAATATTGGGAATTAAATTCTATTCTTCATCAACATCTTCTTCTTCATCTTCTTCACTAACTTTAGATACAGAGTTAGCTGACACAACAGCACCCTTATCTAATTTTTCCCGCACTAGTTTTTTAATTTGCTCTGTAAATTCTGGCTTTTCTTCTAAGTACTTAATAGCGTTATCTCGTCCTTGAGAAATATTATCGCCGTTGTAACTGTACCAAGCTCCTTTCCGTACTAGAATGCCAGTTTCTTCCGCTAAGTCTACCAGACAACCGATAGTAGAAACTCCCTTACCAAAAATAATGTCAAATTCCGCTATTCTAAAAGGTGGTGCAACTTTATTTTTAGCAACTTTCACTTTAACGCGGTTGCCAAATTCATCTGTACCCTTTTTCAAGGTTTGAATCCGGCGAATATCTAAGCGGACTGATGCGTAAAACTTCAACGCGTTACCACCAGTAGTAGTTTCAGGACTACCATAGGTGACACCAATTTTTTGTCGTAACTGGTTAATAAAGATAACAGTGCAACCAGATTTACCAATATTACCAGTAATTTTACGTAGAGCTTGGCTCATCAGTCTGGCTTGCAAACCGACGTGAGCATCACCCATATCGCCTTCAATTTCCGCACGGGGAACTAAAGCCGCTACTGAGTCGATAACTACAATGTCAACGGCGGCGGAGCGCACTAGTTGATCAACAATTTCTAAAGCTGCTTCACCGGTATCTGGTTGGGAAACTAGCAGATTGTCAATATCCACACCTAAAGCCCCAGCATAGGTAGGATCAAGGGCGTGTTCTGCGTCCACAAAAGCAGCGATACCACCTTCTTTTTGTACTTCTGCGATCGCGTGCAGTGCTACAGTCGTTTTACCGGAACTTTCCGGCCCATAAATCTCAATCACCCGCCCCTTGGGTAAACCACCACCCAACGCTAAATCCAATGTCAACGCCCCAGTGGAGATGGTTTCTACGCGCATCCGGGTAGCATCACCTAGGCGCATGATTGCTCCTTTACCGAAGCTGCGCTCAATCTGGTTGAGTACCATATTGAGAGCCTTTTGCTTGCCGGAAGTATCGGTATTGATAGCCATTCGTGCCTCTATTAAGTATATGGATTTCAGATGTGTGGGGTTGAGAGTTTTAGTAGAACAGATATACTATTTTAGCCGGAAATTTCTGGAATAGGACTTCTCAAATTAAAAAGTAACTGTGACAAGATCCTAACCTGATTGCTACGTAATTGGGGTAGGCGCATTGTAAAAATTTTGAAAAAGGTAATATTTTAAACTTAAATGTACGCAGGGCTACACCAAAGATATGGCAGCTTACAGAGGAGAGTCATTAATTAAACGCTGAGTTGAGTTAATTAGGCTGTCATGAGAGTGTCGTTGATGTTTCAGGGTGCTAAAAGTTTGGACAATGGGAGTTAGACAACGCTTCGCGTCTTCGTATCCAAGCTTTTGGAGTTCTGCTAGACGTTCAGCACTGAAGTCTAAAACAGTATCAATTAAGCCAATGATGGGTATATCCGATTTATTGATTGGTAGTTGTGGTCTAATTTCAATGATGGTTTGTGCTGGAAAGTCGTGGCGATTCCAATCTACACCATTTTGCAGATGAATGATAATTGCATGAGTACAGCCACGGGCAGCTAAAGCTTTTAATGGGACATTATCCGCTAAACCACCATCAATTTGACACTCTCCGCACTTTTAGGGCGGAGATTCTTGGTTCAATGAGTCCACTTAACCTAGACTCCTTGCGGTATCTAAGCCAGAGGTGGTTCTCTCCCCAAGCGT
>JBODRP010000354.1:0-5229 GCA_050633005.1 Trichormus sp.
GGGCATGGGGCATTGGGCATGGGGCATTGGGCATGGGGCATTGGGCATGGGGCATTGGGGTACAAGTCTCCCTTGTCTCCCTTGTCCCCCTTGTCTCCCTCCGAAGTTCCGAGCGGAGGAAGCCTCCGCTCGGACTTCTCTCTGCTCCCCTGCTCCCCTGCCTCCCCTGCCTCCCCTGCCTCCCCTGCTCCCCTGCCTCCCCTTCCCGTCCCCATTCTCTATAGATTCCATTGCTGTTTTTCCCGTGCGGTAACTAAAAAATCGAGTTTGGCGCGATCGCGTTTCATTTCGCCGACGCTAGAACCTTGGTAAAATAGTGCGCCAGTGGGGCAAGCGTTGACGCACTTACCGCAGGAGGTGCAGGTTTGGGAAGTTCCCCAAGGTTGACTTAAGTCGGTAATCACGTGGGAGTTTGTCCCCCTCCCTGCCATATCCCAGGTGTGCGCCCCTTCGATTTCGTCACATACACGGATGCAGCGAGTACAAAGAACACAACGGTTATGATCAAGACCGAAGCGATCATGAGAGACATCAACTTGGCGATCGGGGAAATGGTAGGCTAAATGCACATGATCCATTCCCATTTCAATAGCTAGGTCTTGTAATTCACAGTTACCGTTAGCTACACACACTGAGCAGATGTGATTACCTTCAGCGAATAGCATTTCGATAATTGTACGACGATAACTTTGTAGGCGATCGCTATTTGTCACCACTTCCATACCTTCAGCAACTTTCGTCACACAAGCAGGCAGTAACTTATTCATCCCAGCGATTTCCACCAAACACAGCCGACAAGCACCCACATCTCCCACACCCTCTAAATGACAGAGTGTCGGAATATGAATACCCGCCTCCTGCGCCGCCTGCAACACCGTTTCTTCCTCACGCGCGCTGACTAATTCACCATCTATAGTTAGGGTTTTTACAGACATAATTAATTCGTAATTCGTAATTCGTAATTAAGATGGGGCATATCAATTCAAAATTCAAAATTCAAAATTGAAGAGTTTTACTCTCCCTTGTCTACCTTGTCTCCCTGCTCCCTGCCCCCTGCTCCCTGCCCCCCTACTCCCTCACCAATGCCAAATACTCATCATGGAAGTACCGCAGGGTACTAAATACGGGGTTGGGTGCAGATTGGCCTAAACCGCAGAGGCTGGTGTGTTTTACCATGTCACACAGTTCTTCTAGGAGTTTTAAATCGGTGTGTGATGCTTTACCTTCGCTAATTTTGGTTAATAATTTGTGTAATTGCACAGTCCCGACTCGGCAAGGAATGCACTTACCGCAGGATTCATCCATGCAAAATTCCATGAAGAAACGGGCGACATCTACCATATTGGTAGTTTGATCCATAACGATCATCCCACCAGAACCCATCATTGAACCGAGGTTAGCCAAGGATTCATAGTCTACAGGTGTATCAAATGCAGAGGCGGGAATACATCCCCCAGAAGGGCCACCTGTTTGTACTGCTTTTGCCATACCACCATCGGGAATACCTCCTCCCATTTGTTCTACTATTTCCCGTAGGGAAGTTCCCATTGGCACTTCAATTAAACCTGTGTTGCGAATTTTCCCAGCCAGAGCAAATACCTTTGTACCTTTACTTTTAGCAGTACCGATACTAGCAAACCACTCCGCACCTTTACGGATAATCGGTGCAATATTGGCAAAGGTTTCCACGTTATTAATTAAGGTAGGATGTCCCCATAAACCAGATTCAGCCGGATAGGGGGGACGTGGGCTAGGAAGGCCGCGTTTACCTTCAATAGAAGCCATGAGAGCCGTTTCTTCACCGCAAACATAAGCTCCTGCACCGATGCGGATATCGATTTTAAAATCAAAGGGAGAGTCAAAGATTTTACTACCTAAAATACCGAGGCGTTGGGCTTGATTAATGGCTATTTGCAGACGTTTAATGGCGGTGGGATATTCTGCCCTTACATATATATAACCTTGACTTGCACCGACAGCATAGCCAGCGATCGCCATTCCCTCTAATACTCGATGGGGATCACTCTCCAACACACTCCTATCCATAAATGCGCCGGGATCTCCCTCATCGGCGTTACAAATAACAAATTTGCGCTCTCCTTTCGCTTTAGCTACCGTCGCCCATTTCAAACCGGTGGGATAACCTGCACCACCCCTTCCCCGTAAACCACTGCGGCTAACAGTATCTACAACCTCAACTGAGGTCATATCCCGCAATACATGATAAAGAGCCTGATAACCACCGGTAGCAATGTAAGATTGAATCCGTTCTGGGTCAACCTTGCCACTATTTTCTAGCACAATCGGTTTCTGGCGCGTAAAAAATGGTTGGTCTAAATTGACTATTGATAGTTTGGACTCTTTTCCTTGCAGTGTTCCAATAATCGCTGGCACATCGTCAGGAGTAACTTTTTCATACAATGTTTCTTGCGCCTGTTCTCCCGACTCCCGATTTCCAACTGTCTCAACTTCCACCAAAGGCCCCTGACAGCACAAGCGCATACAACCTACACCAGAGACTTGTACTTCTTTCTCCAAACCTTCTGCTTTGACAGTTGCTTCTAATTGTTGTTTAACCGCTTGGGAATTAGCAGACAGACAACCAGCCGCCGTACAGCAACGAATTTGTACTGGTTTAGCTTGAGAACGTTCTTGTCGAGAAATTTCTAATAATTCAGTCAGTTCCATGTTTCCTCCCAACTCTCCAAAAGAGGTCAACAGATGTCAACCTGAAAACCCTCATCAAGTCTATTTTTCTGAATTTTGAATTTTGAATTTTGAATTTTGAATTGGTTTCAGCCATCCTTGTACACGTTCAGCCACGGACTCAGGGGTTTGATTACCTAAAACTGTGCCATCAAACACCACCGCCGGCGCAATTCCACAAGCACCCAAACATCGTGCTGTCATGAGTGATAATTGACCATCAGGAGTAGTTTCCCCTGCATGGATGTGAGTTGATGCTTCTAAACCTGTTAAAATGGCTTGCGCGCCTTTGACATAACAAGCCGTACCTGTACACACGACACAACTATGAATACCTTGCGGTGCTAGGGAAAACAAATGATAGAAAGTTGCTACCCCATAAACTCGACTAGGTGGTAGTTTCAGACTATGGGCGATATAAAGCAATAAATCGTTTTCTAAGTAGCCAAAGAGTTCTTGTGCCTTATGGAGAATTTCAATCAGTGCATCTTGTTGATACTGATGACGCTTGATAGTTGCGTCTAGCATCTTCAACCGTTTATCCCCACTGGGATGAGTCTGATTTGGTAATGATGTGGTTTTCATTGGGAATTGGGAATTGGGCATGGGGCATGGGGCATGGGACAATTCAATTTTGGATTGGATTTCAATCTAAAATCAGTCTTGGAAAATTCTGTACGGAGGAAAGCTCCGCACCCTACGGGATCTTGCTACAGGCTTTCCGCAAAATCTAAAATCTAAAATCTAAAATTTTTTCCCTTGCACCTTCTATACTGATACTGCTTGGGGTTGTTGTGAGTCTTCTTGATCTGTTGCTGGTTCTGTTACTGGACAATGAACTATGTGAACTGAACAAGGGGCATGGTGTAAGACATAGTTACTCACACTACCCAGCAGTAATTCTTTAAACCCAGCTAAACCCCTGTGTCCCATAACGATTAAATCAGCATTCCAATTGGTGGCTAATTTACAAATTGTGCGTCCAGGGCTGCCCAAAATTTGTTGAAATTGTGTGGAAACTCCTGCGGTGTTGGCTTTAGCACTGAAGGATTGCAGCATTTTCACACCTTGATGTTTAAAGCCATCCCATTGTTTTTGATATACTTCAAAGCTTTGACCGCTTAGACCTGGATAGTAGTCATAATTAGATATCATGGGAATATTCGGACTGCCATCTTCCTCTGGTGACAAGATATGTACTAAGAGCAAGTTACCTTGTGTAGCCTTTGCTAAAGCTAATGCTTGCTCAAAAACCTGTTGTCCCATTTCCGAGCGATCCAATGCAACTAAAATGTTTTTCAGCATATAGACCTCTGTAAGTATTCATTGGTGAGGTTTTTGGTTTTAAAAGTCAGTTCTTGTAGTAGTTAGTTTTATTGAGGGGGTGGAGAATTGGGTATGGGGTTAAACAGTTAACAGTTAACACTTAACAGTCAACTTTCCTTTGCCTCTCACCATTGTTTATAGGACAACAATTTGAGGAAGTTGTGAAGAAGGTAATAACTCTTGAGCTTTTAGAGCTATAAGTTACATCGTTTGAGTTGTTGATAAAAGCTGTCATGCCTGACAGCGAACCCGCAGGGTATTGCGAATTGGTATAACATCTACCGTAGGTTCTATTTCTCAACTAGTGTTATCTATATATAAAGATTGATAAAACTTGATAACTATTTGTTAAATAATATTAATTATTTCTGGGTATACTATCTAAAATATATTTAAAGTAGCAATATTAATAATTTGATTTGTTTTGGTAGGGCTAGAAATTCTATTGCATTTTTAGAGGGTGTTTGAAAGATAGAAGAATATTTCCGTTTAATTATTTATTAAATCTTAATTTAATATGAAAATTTTAATTGTAGAGGATGACGAATTAAATGCCTATGCACTAAGTGCCGTTCTCACAAATCAAAACTATGTAGTGGAAATGGCTGCTGATGGTAATGCGGCTTGGGATTTAATCGAAACTTATGATTATGATTTAATTCTTTTAGATGTGATGCTACCTAAGCTAGATGGAATTAGTCTTTGTCGGCAAATTCGGTCTAGTGGTAGACAAATGCCAATTCTGTTACTGACAGGTTGTGATAGTAGCCACGAAAAAGCTATTGGTTTAGATGCTGGTGCTGATGATTATGTAGTTAAACCATGTGCTGAAGAAGAATTAGTGGCGCGGGTGCGTGCGCTATTACGACGGAGTGGGACAATATCACAGCCAATTCTAGAATGTGGCAATTTGCGGCTTGATCCTAGCAGCTGTGAAGTTACCTATGGACAAGATGTGCTGTCACTAACGCCCAAAGAATATGCTTTGTTGGAGTTATTTTTGCGAAACCGTCGCCGGGTGTTTAGCTGTAGCATGATTCTAGAACATCTGTGGTCTTATGAAGACACTCCCGGAGAAGAAGCAGTCCGCACCCATATTAAAGGATTGCGAATGAAGTTGAGAAATGCCGGAGTTTCTGGGGATTTAATTGAGACGGTTTACGGAATTGGTTATCGACTCACACCACAGAAGGAAGA
>JBODRP010000355.1:0-5207 GCA_050633005.1 Trichormus sp.
AGCTATATAAACTTATGCAAAGTGCCACAAATGCTTTAAAGATAAGCGTTTTAGCAAAGTTACATTTCTTAATCTAGGTGCATTTTTTAGCACCCACCTACTTATCCTCTAAAATTGAGTAATATTTTACGATATCATTACCTTTTCTTAAACTTGTGGAATTAGATTTGGCATGGAAATAAAAATATATTTCTGTGGACTGATGTCTACTCTAAAAATATAACCGTAAACAATATCTTATATGATACATAAGTAAGTTTTAACTCCATAAATGTACGCAATTTAAAATTTAATACTCTTAGAGTATGTTTGAAAAGTTTTAGGAGGTATAAAATGTCATTCTGAGCGCAATGAAATGGAGCGTAAAGCCTGCGGCATAGCTTCGCTTAACGCAGAGCGTTCCGTAGGAAAGAATCTAGGTTTCGAGCGTGTACCGAGATGTTTCATTCCGCTACGCTGCATACTCCTGCGGAGAAGCAAGCTACAACATGACAAAGAAACAGACTTTTCAAACAACCTCTTAGAAACAATTAAGAAAATCTTGAAAAGTTGTATCTCTGGTTATTTAAATTTTTGCTTTCTAATGAACTTGTATAGGAGTATTTCAGCCAATAAGTATAAACATGATATCTAATAAGAAAAATAATCAATACAATGTATTATTTATTCCTATGTATAAATATAAAAATATTAGCTGATATCTCTCTCATGCAAATATAAAATATTATCTAGATATATCTTAGTTCTCACATCTAAAAGTTATCTGTTGAAGTAAATACAAGAACAAATTAACTTGGAAATCTAAAAAAAAAATTTTTTGGGATAAATTATATTATTGTAGAATACAAAAAAATTATATTTTCTTAATTTTAAATAAATTAAATCAGAAATTTAGTACTTCCATTCTAGGAACGTCCCCCACAATGTCATCGATTATCTTTACACCTGATTCTTCTACCTTATCAAATAAATCTACATTTAATGGACAGTTATCACAAAGGTTATTTACTCGAAGAGAAGTCATTGAGCCTTGTAATGACGTACTTTGGTTAATTGATCGTGGCGCAGTTCGTACACTTACATGGGCTGAAGATGGAACATTTATTACTCTAGGATATTGGGGCGCTGGTGATTTAATCGGCTATCCTTTATCTAAAGTTAAACCTTATCAAATTGAATGTTTAACTAGTGTAGAAGTAAGGACTATTCCGCCACACCTCTGGCATCAATATGTAGATGGTTTAGTTGCTCATATTCAAGATGCAGAGGAACTGTTAAATATACTCAATTATAAACCAATTTCAATACGTTTATGGGAATTTTTACTATGGTTAAGTAAAAAATTTGGACGTAAGGTACAACAGGGATGTCTAATTGAGTTATATATTACCCATCAGGAAATTGCAGAAGTGTTGAACACCACAAGAGTAACAATAACACGCCTGCTACAAGAGTTTGAAACGGCAGAAATGCTGTTACGCTATCAAAGGCAGATTATTCTATGTTTACCAAATAAATCTATAAAAACATAGTAAAAAAAATATGAATCCTCTTGTGTTAATTACAAGAAGATATGTATAATACTTACTGAAAATCATGTGAAATTATCTATACTTCATCAAAAAATATTGAGTTAGAAATTTTACCATGAGTTGGAACTCGTTGGTGTGAGCGGAAGTAAAATCATGACAAAAATACTCTGGAACGCTTTAAAAGCAAGTCCAGCTGTTTTTGCGGCTACCTTTTTAGCTGCTAACAGCGCCTGGGCTGGTGAAACAGAAAAGGTAACAAGTGTTGCCCAATTGACTCAAGCCTCTCAAGATATCGGTCAAGTAACATCTGTATCACAGTTTTCTGACGTACAGCCTACAGACTGGGCTTTCCAAGCATTGCAATCTTTAGTTGAGCGTTACGGTTGTATTGCTGGTTATCCCAACGGGACATACCGTGGTAATCGTGCTTTGACCCGGTATGAGTTTGCGGCTGGTTTAAATGCTTGTTTAGACAGAGTAAATGAGTTAATTGCTACAGCTACAGCTGAGTTGGTAACTAAGGAAGACCTAGCTACCTTACAACGTTTGCAAGAAGAATTTTCTGCGGAATTAGCAACCCTGCGCGGTCGCGTCGATGCTTTAGAAGCGCGTACTTCTGAATTGGAAGCTAATCAGTTCTCTACTACCACCAAACTTTCTGGGGAAGCAATCTTTGCTTTATCTCAAGTATTTGGTGATGAAAGAGCAGGTGGTGGAGACCTGGAATCAAACACAACTTTCTCTAACCGGGTACGCTTAACTTTAAACACCAGTTTCACCGGTACAGACAGAATGCAAACTCGGTTGAACGCCGGTAACTTTTTCAGCAATAACAGTAGTGATTTACCAGCTGATGCCAGAACTGGTACTAACATGACCCGTTTGGGCTTTGATGAAGAAACTGGCAATCAAGTTGAAATCGATAAAGTTAACTACGCTTTTAATCTAGGCCCAGCACGGGTCAAGATTGATGCTGTGGGTGCTGAGTTGAACGATAACGTCAACGTCTTCCACCCTGACTTCAGCAGCAGTGGCTCAGGCGCGCTCTCTCGCTATGGACGTTTTAGCCCAATTTATCGTTTCGGTGCTGATGGTGCAGGTTTAACAGTTGAACTTAATCCCAGAGGTCCTTTGACATTTAGTGCAGCTTACCTAGCTCCTAGAGGCAATGACCCAGCTGGTCGTAATGGTTTGTTCGATGGTAGTAACGCCATCTTCGGTCAAATCGCTTTCAAACCAAATGACGCATTGAATATAGGTTTTACCTATGTTCGTGCTTATCAGAATAGAGTTATTGATCAAAATGGTGAGGACCTTACCAATGTAAACCTCACAGGTAGTACAGGAAGCAGTGCTGCTCGCAGACCTTTTGGTAATGATGCTACTTCATCCAATAACTACGGTATCCAAGCTACCTTCCAACCTAGCTCTAGATTGACTCTTGGTGGTTGGGTAGGTTATACCGATGCTAAAGCAGAAGCTGGTGCTGACAGAGATGCTGATATTTGGTACTGGGCTACTAGCTTGGCTGTGAAAGACTTCGGTAGAGAAGGTAACACCTTGGGTTTAATCTTTGGTCAACCACCTAAATTAACTGGTGGTAGTGGAATTACCAGAGATCCTGACACCTCATATCACTTAGAAGGATTGTACAAAATCAGCCTGAGCGATAACATTCAGGTAACACCTGGATTGTTGGTGATCTTCAACCCTGAACACAGAGACAGCAACGATACCATTTACGTTGGTACTCTCCGCACAACCTTCAGATTCTAAAGAACTGCGAAACTGAGAAATATATAGCTATGTAGGGTGCGTCAGTCAGATAAAGCTTGGAAATACCAAGTGATTATTATTACTGACGCACCCTCGTAGTATATATAATAATATCGTGTTCGGTTAAAGACTTATAATTAAGACTGCAAGGGGGCAGGGGGCAGGGGGCAGGGAGCAGGGAGCAGGGAGCAGGGGGAAGAAAGAGTTTTTTGTTTCTGCATAAGTCAGAGAATTATAACTAATTATCCGAACTTGATATCAGCCCTTGGTTTTCCTTGCATCAATCCAAGTCCAATTCTGATGGCTTCAAAACTGAGGGAGGGCGATCGCTACTCCAAGCCCACCATATACAACCACATTGACAGTTGTAAAACTCTTGCCATTTGCGACGATTGTTTTCTGTTAGCACAGGCGATCGCCGGTTAATCCAAACTTGCACAGCATCCAAACTAGTAGCACGACAACTAGGACAGCAAAACTCATAAGCATGAACTGCCTTGTATGTCCATTCAGGTGGGAGGGGAGCAAAAGCATCCATTAGTATAATTTACACCTATTCACAATAATTTTTTCATAGTAGTAGGACTTACGCAACAAGACTGTTGATTACGGAAGGGTGTACGTTTCACTTTAAGTTTGATACAAATAGGCCGCAGGGGGGCAGGGGGAGCAGGGGGAGCAGGGGGAGCAAGGGGAGTAAAGAGAGAAATTGGTAATTTTTGCTACTATAAAAATTGATAATACACTTATTTTCTTTTTCTTCCCCTGCCTCCCCTGCCTCCCCTGCCTCCCCTGCCTCCCCTGCTCGCCCACCTCACTTTCATCGCATTGCTCCCATATAGTGTTAGTCCGATACGATGAAAGAACAAACCGAATTGTAATTTTGATAGGCGAAACTATCCAAGTAGAAATTCTTAGTAATGGGGAGAATATTATCAGATGACAGACTACTCAAGTCTTAACGAGCAAGAATTAAGACAATACGTAATCACACACCCGAAGGATGAAGAGGCATTTCAGCATTACCTCAGTATCATGAGAACGAAGCCTGGAGTCGTGGTAAGCAGTGCTGAACAATTAGAAGCAGAGTTGAGAAAAAGACTTAAATTATGATCAAGCCCGGTTGGGGTAAGGCATGGGGCAAAAAAATTCAAAATTCAAAATTCAAAATTCAAAATTCAAAATTCAGGAAGTTTGGGGCATGGGGCATGGGACATGAATATAAATCTGTTCCCCCAACCCCCAAAGCTGTTCGCTAATGACGATTAACTAATGGAGTCAAACATTGAAATTCGCCGCTTGTTAGATGTGATGCCTGCTTCTGGGCGGATGAGGACGAAAATCATCAGTAAACCAGAGCAATCCCAGGTGATAGATGCGGCTTTCCCTTTACCTTGGCATCAGGAGCGACCGATATATATTAATTTTGATTTATGGGGTCGCTTACCGAAACCGCAACGGGATTTATTGCTGTTACAGAAAGTTGCTTGGTTAACGGGGGTAAGATGGTTTAAACCGGATATTTATCAAGGTGTAGTTTTAGCTGGGTTCGTAGGTGGATTAGTAGAGTTAACCCAGGCAGATTTTGTAGGTGTGGCGGTAGCAGGGGGATTAAGTGCGATCGCTCTGACTCGCATTTGGCGTACTAATAAATCCCCAGAATCAGAGATCAATGCTGATTTAGCAGCGATTAAAGTAGCTCAAAGACGGGGTTATTCTGAAAGCATAGCTGCTCAACATTTACTTTCTGCTATTGAGGCAGTTGGCACAATAGAGGGTAATTCTGGCTTAAGTTTTATGAATTTAATTCGTTGCCAAAATTTAAAAGCGATCGCCGGTTTATCGTTAAATGAGTAATGAGTAATGAGTAATGAGTAATGAGTAATGAGTAATGAGTAA
>JBODRP010000356.1:0-5199 GCA_050633005.1 Trichormus sp.
CCGCGCTTACATCCCCACCCACAAGGGGATGGGGTTTTACGCACGATCAATAAAATTTAGGGTCGGTTGTCTAGTAGTGTTGCTCAGACTAAATTACTATATTGAATCATTGACTGTTGAATTTTTGGTGACAACTGCAAATTGTGTGTTAAAAAGTTGGTCTATTGGATTTTATGATTATGGTTGGTTAAACTGTGCATCTGCATTCAATCCATGAGCAACCTTCATCGGGGTCGCTCAAAGATAAAAAATATAATATAGATAACCAGCAGGAAAGCTCTATGACAGTAGCAGTCCAGCAGGAAGATTTGCAAATCTTAGACAGAACCTTGCAGGAACAATTCCTAGCAGAAGTCCCATCTGGTGAAGCTTTCCAGATTAAGTGTGCTGTCAACAAAGACGAATTGATGATTCTTGCTCAACATCCGGTTAGTATAAATGTTGACACAGAGCAAATTTTTGCTGTGATTGAGGAAGTTCTTCAGTCCTTAGCACCTTATCGGGAGCAAAAAATTCGCTGTTTTTTGAGAATATTGGGGGAAAAACTTCCTTATGCTAAACGTTCCCTGATGATGCAGGGTCATGAGCAGGTAGAAACCCCCGTCTATGAGGAACATCAGGAAAGCGAGAAAGATGAAATAGCTGAAGAACGAGCGCCTTTCTCATCGGCAGAGTTTCCCCTAGCTTATTCATCGGGAGTTAGTCATACTGGAGATGAAATTGCAGAAGAAGTGTTTGACCCTTTAGCGGGTACACCAGATTTATTAACAACCCCACACCGCAGGCCAATTTCACCGGTGTTTCTGGGTGTGGTTTTGCTGGGAATTGTGCTGTTAGGGGGTGGGAGTGCTTATGTACTAACTCGTCCTTGTGTGATGTCTGAGTGTAGAGAAATTCAAGCTGCACAGGAACTGAAAACCCAGTACAGACAGCTTATTAGCCGTGCTAAGTCAGATAATGAATTGGCTGCTATTACCAAGCAGCTAGAAACTATCAGTGCGGACTTAAGAGTTATTCCCTGGTGGTCTCCCCATTATCAACCAGCACAAGAACTTAAGTCGAGTTTGTCTGCACAGTCCGAAAAAATTACTCAGGTGCTAAAAGCTTTAGAAGCGGCGGCGGCAGCAGAACAAAAAATGCAAACACCCGCCAATAGCCAAGAGGAATTAAAAACTAGACAAAACCTATGGCGGCAGGCGATCGCACCGTTAGAATTAGTTAATCCCAATAATGAGCTTTACCGTCTGATCTCACCTAGATTAGTTAGGTATCGTAATAATTTAAAAACCGTTAATCAGCAAATAGTCGCACAAGAAAAATGGCTGAAAAAACTCATGGATGCCAAAGGCGTGGCGGTTGTAGCCACCAGGAGAGAAACCACAGCTAAAAGTTTCCAAGATTGGCAAAAAGTACAGTCCACTTGGCAAATAGTAGTGAATGCTTTGAATGTGATTCCCCAGAGTAGCCCCGCATACCAAGAGGCACAACAGCTATTACTAGAATATAAACCTAAATTAGCCAGAGCGCGCGATCGCGTCACCATAGAAGAACTAGGAGCTAAAAGCTACCAACAACTTACCAATATCGCTAAACAAGCCAAAGCCTACGAACAACAACAACAATGGCAAGCCGCCGTGATGTATTGGGAACAGGCTCTACAGGCCGCTAAACAAATCTCTAATGATAGTTTGTACTACAATCAAGCTCAAAGTCTCATAGCACCATATTCAGCATCTCTCAAGCAAGCACAAGAAAAACTACAATTACAAAATGCTTGGCAGCAAACCCGTGCAGATTTAGAGAAAACCTGTTCTAGCGGTATGAGAATTTGCAATTTTACGGTAGATGAAAAGGGGATTATGGTGAAAATTACCCCTGAGTATGAACAAATCTTGGAAAAAGGCGTATCTGATACTACTAATAATAGTACCATTGTGGATATTGCCAATCACTGGCAAAGCTTACAGGAAGCTTTAACAGTAATTAGTGAAAACGCTAATCTACCTTTGTTTATTTACAACAATCAAAATCAGGCAATTTATATCCGTTCCCCACAAGGTTAAATCAGTGAACAGTGAACAGTGACTAGTGATTTGATAACTGATAACTGTTAACGGTTGATGCCATAACTACCTTAGTTATTGTGATATTTCTCAGAGTCTAATTTTGAGAATTATCTTCTAACTCACTCATAGTAGTGTGAGGAACAGATTGTTGTGTGGCAACCTGATGTTCATACCAATTCATTAAAGGTGTGGCAGAAATGCCATGTATAACTACAGAAACAACAATAGTAGTGTAAGTTATCCAAGAAATTTGCTCACTAATTTCTCCCTTTAAACCGTGACTAAAGGCATAAGCCAGATAATATAATGAGCCTACACCACGAATCCCAAACCAACCGAATAGCAACCGAGTTGCCGGGTGAAAACGGCGGCGTTGAGAACGTAAGGGACGTTGACCAATGGTACTAATCCAAGCTCCTATAGGTCGAATAACTAAGAATAAAAAGAGTATAATTACTAGAGATTGTGAAGCATAATTAAGCAGTGGTTGCCATAATAGTATTGAACCCAATAATAAAATTGTCCCTACTTCCAATAATCTTTCTAAGCGTTCAATAAATTCTAATTGTGCCATTGGTTTTTGAGGATTTTTGTAACTATCTTGAACAATTAAACCAGCAACAAACACAGCCAAAAATCCATAGCCATTGATAATTTCTGTTAAGGTATAAGTAATTAAAATGGCACTAATAGCAATAAAATCTTCCATCAAGGCATCAGTAGCACGCTTTTTTTGGATTTTTTGATCAACTAAAACTATCATTTTAGCTACTAAAAAACCCATCACCATAGCGGCAGCGATCGCCCAAATTACATCAACTATTAACCAATCTTTAAACCAGTTACTCCAATTATGATCTTCAATGGCATAAATACCAAAATAAACAAAGGGAAAAGCTAAAGCATCATTCAATCCTCCTTCGGAAGTTAAACCAAAGCGTAACTCATCTCTATCATTAGTATCTGTTAGTTGTACTTCTGAAGCTAAGACTGGATCTGTGGGTGCAAGAATTGCTCCTAATAAAATCCCTTCTCCCCAATTCATTCCTAAAAATAATCTACTCACAACTGCCAAGCCAAAGATAGAAATTGGCATTAAGAAACCAATCAGCCGTGCTGTAATCTGCCACATTCGCCAACGGAGAGGATGAATAATTTTTAAGCCACAGCTAAAGACAGAAATAATCACCACAAATTCTGTTAATCTCTCCAGAACTTTGGCATTAAATACATTATTTTCTCTGAGTTGGATCATACCTAATCCTTCAGAACCTAGGAGTATACCCATTAATAGATATATCAATGCAAAGGAAAGTGGTAAGCGTGTAATCCAACCTGAACCGAGGGTTACTGCTAGTAACAGCAGACCAATTATCAGGAGGTCAAGAATGTAAATATCTACCATGAAATATGTATAAAAAATCCAGATTGCCTTGTCAGTTTAGTAGCGATCGCTAATTTGTATAAAATATCTATAGATAGATTTTATGAAAAAATTTCCAGTTTTTGCTAATTTTGCTAGCCTAGGATGAATAGAGTCAACAGGAACAGTCATGCAACTTCCCGATAGTCCCAAGATGCCAAAATTTATGCAGTTATTGCAGTGGATTTACAATCCATTACAGTTAATGACAGCATCTAACAAAGCTCATGGTGATTTTTTTACTTTATGGCTAACTAAGCAACAGCCAATCGTATTTTTAAACCATCCCCAAGCAATTCAAGAGATTTTTACTACTCATTTAGAGCATTTAGATTCTAGAGGTACAGCACAACTTTTACAACCCTTATTAGGGGATAATTCCTTATTACTACTATCGGGTGAAGCTCATCAACGCCAACGTAAATTATTAACACCGCCTTTTCATGGCGATCGCATGAAAGCTTACGGTGATATTATTACTAACATCACCAAAGAAGTAATGAGTACTTGGCAACTTGATACAGCTTTTTCTGTGCGTGATGCCATGCAAGAAATTGCTCTGCGGGTAATTTTGCAAGCGGTATTTGGTTTAAATGCAGGTGAGCGTTATGCACAGTTGCAAAAACGCTTGTGTTCTATTTTAAATTTAACATCCTCTGCCCTACGTTCTTCTATATCATTTTTCCCCGCATTACAAATAGATTTAGGTAGCTGGAGTCCTTGGGGGAATTTCTTGCGGCAACGAGAGGAAATTGACAAGTTACTTTATGCAGAAATTCAACAACGCAGAGATCATCCAGACTCATCCCGTAGTGATATCCTCTCTTTAATGATGTCAGCTCGTGATGAAAATGGGGAAGCGATGAGTGACGTAGAATTACGTGATGAATTAATGACTCTACTCATCGCCGGTCATGAAACTACAGCCTCAGCATTAACATGGGCATTATACTGGATTCATCATCTACCCACAGTGCGAGCCAAACTTTTAGCTGAGTTAGATAGTTTTGATGGTGCAGATTTAAATGAAATTACTCGCCTCCCTTATTTGACGGCTGTATGTCAAGAAACCCTCCGCATTTACCCCATAGGGATAATTACTATTCCGCGTATTGTCAAATCACCTATAGAAATTATGGGTTATCAATTTGCGCCGGGAACAATGTTAGTTGGCTGTATTTATTTAACTCACCGCCGTCCAGATTTATATCCCCAACCTGAACAATTTCAGCCGGAAAGATTTTTAGAAAGACAATATTCGCTGTATGAATATCTACCTTTTGGGGGTAGTAATCGCCGTTGTTTAGGTATGGCTTTTGCACTGTTTGAAATGAAGTTAGTTTTGGCGACGGTATTATCTGAAATGAATTTAAAATTAGTAGAAAATTATCCCGTTAAACCGATACGTCGGGGTGTGACATTAGCACCTTCCGGTGGGAAATGGTTAATTGCTACTGGACACAGACACAAGGTAGAAAAAACTGCCGTTGAGGTGTAGTTAAGCTAGAGCGATCGCATGGGATAATAAATTGCGATCGCTCTTTTCAATTAACTCACTAAATAATCATTAACGGGTGTTTTGTGGTATGGCTGAAGGATATATACCTTCAGCAATTAAAACAGGTCTTTGGTTGTATTCTTTCTCTAGTTGTGCGCGTAAATTCGCATCCCACACCGGCTTGTATTCTTTCTCAATTTCAGTCACCACAA
>JBODRP010000357.1:0-5182 GCA_050633005.1 Trichormus sp.
ACAGAACTGGTCAATTTCCTAATAAATTTGGTGAAGTTGATGTCTGCTTCACTGACGGTAATACCTGCCAGGGAGGTTCAAATGGTGGTGTGACGACTGGTCAGGCTGCGGCTACTTTCTCCCCTATTTTGGCTTTCTCCGGTAATGTCACCAGCTTTACCCTCAGTAATTTAGGTGTTCGCTATCAAAGTATTAAGGGTAAAAGCACTATTAATAATCAAACCTTCAATGGTGATAGTGGTACAGGTCGAGGATACTATACTCCCCCCCCACCACCACCCAAAAAAGTACCTGAGCCAGCTACATCTGCGGCTCTTGGTCTATTAGCTATGGCTGCATGGCAACTAAAAAAGAATAAGCATCAGCTATCGGTTTAAATCGAATCTTAAAAATATTATGAAATTATACAAGGGCGACTGTAATTCCTAATGAATGATGGGATCAGCCGTCCTTTTTACTAAAATTAATAAATGTTGAACCACATTGAGAAATTTATGACAGCTAAAGTAGAAATTTACACTTGGGCGACTTGTCCATTCTGCATCCGAGCTAAAGGTTTGCTGACACGCAAGGGTGTTAATTTTATCGAATACAGCATTGATGGTGATGAAATAGCACGGGCTAAAATGTCTGAAAGAGCTAATGGAAGACGATCTTTACCTCAAATCTTTATCAACGATCGCCATGTGGGTGGTTGTGATGATCTCCACGCTTTAGAAGCTCAAGGTAAGCTAGATGAGTTACTAGCAACTACCTAAGTATGTAGTAGACAGTACGGAAGAGGGTAAGCTGTTACACATTTAATTTGTGTATTCACATTCCAGGGGAGGCAGGGAACAGGGGGCAGGGGTTTGGATCTGTGGGAAAATTTTAGTCAATTGGTATCAGCTATGTTTCCTGCGATAATCTAAATTGACTAGCCTGGGAACGTTCTGGCAATTGAGGGAAAAAGTGTGAAACTGGCTTTTATTATTGATCCCATCCATCAGCTTGATCCATGTCATGACACGAGCGTTGCATTGATGGAAGCAGCCCAAATTTTAGGGCATGAAATTTGGATAACTCAAGCTAATTGGCTGAGTGTGGTAGAAAGCAAAGCTTGGGCAATTTTACAGCAGGTGGAAATTACACCAGTGGAGTTGCTAGAGGGACGCTGGATAGCGGCGAATCCTTGGTATAAGTTAAGCCAGCGTTCTTTCCTGTCACTGGAAACAATGGATGCTGTATTTATGCGGACAGATCCACCCGTGAATGATGCTTACCTCTACGCTACTTATATTCTGGACTACATTGATCAAAGTAAAACCTTGGTGATCAATAATCCTAGTGGTATCCGTAGCGCAAACGAAAAAATGTATGCCCTCCAGTTTACCAATGCCATTCCAGAAACTATTGTGAGTGCTGATAAGCAGTTTATTCGCCAATTTGTGGAAGCTAAGGGAGCAACAGTGCTTAAACCATTGGGTAATAAGGCTGGGGAAGGAATTTTATTTTTGCAATCAGGCGATCGCAATTTTAACTCCATTGTGGAACTGAGTACTTACCAAGGTCGATTACCTGTGATGGTACAAACTTATTTACCAGAAGCAAAAGAAGGTGATAAGCGAATTATCCTTTTGAATGGAGAGCCAATTGGCGCACTCAATCGTCTATCGAGTGGGAGTGATTTTCGCAACAATATGGCCACTGGTGGAACAGTGGCTAAAACCGAAATTACCCCCAGAGAGTACGAAATCTGCACCGAAGTAGCTACAAAATTACGCCAAGACGGTTTAATTTTTGTCGGTATTGATGTAATTGGTGGTTACTTGACAGAAGTCAATGTCACTAGCCCTACTGGAGTGCGAGAAATCGACAGGCTTGATGGTACTCACCTTGCTCATCAAGTGATTAAATGGGTTGAGCAAACCTTAAAAATAAAAAACTAAAATAAATGACATTTATCGTTGCATTTTTACTTTGCCCTCACAAGTCCCTGGCAGAGAATGCAATACAAAAATTGGTTCACGAATCAACATCAATTAACCAAGTTGATTGATGTTGATTTGTTACCAAACATATATTTACGCAGATAGCAACTACACTGCTAACCACTGCATTTCCCCTATCTCTTTTAGAGCTTGAGAATTAATCGATTTTATATACCACTGAGTGTGACCTAAGACTATAAATTTTAATAATCTCAAATCTAAAGCGTCTAATTCCGTGGTGGTGTGCGTCGTCTTTGCAGAAACTCAGGAATATCCAAACCAGTCTTTTCTTTAGGCTCTGGTGTCACGGCTGGGGGATTAGTGGCTGGTGGCTGTGGAGATGGACGCTTAGGAGTATTTGTTACACGGGCATTAGCAACATTCTGTTGTGGTGCGGCTTGCATTTCCCCTGTAAAACCAGTAGCAATGACAGTGATTCTCACTTCACCCTGTAGCCTGTCATCAATGACTGCACCAAAAATAATATTAGCGTTGGGATCAACTACTTCATAAATCGTCTCTGCGGCTGCATTAACTTCATGTAGAGTCAGATCACTACCACCAGTAATATTAAAAACAACCCCTCTCGCCCCTTCAATAGAACATTCTAACAGTGGTGAAGAAATAGCAGCGATCGCCGCTTCTCTGGCTCTTGATTTTCCAGAACTTACACCAATGCCCATCAATGCCGAACCTGCATCTGCCATCACAGCCCGAACATCAGCAAAGTCTACGTTTACCAAGCCAGGAATCGTAATGATATCCGAAATCCCCTGCACACCTTGACGTAATACGTCATCAGCATAGCGAAAAGCCTCTTGTACTGGTGTTTGTTCGGGAATCACTTCCAACAGCTTATTGTTAGGAATGATAATTAATGTATCAACCCTACTTTTAAGCCCTTCAATACCTTGTTCTGCTTGGGTAGTACGACGACGACCTTCAAACACAAAAGGACGGGTGACTACACCCACAGTCAATGCACCCATTTCTTTGGCTACTTCCGCCACAATGGGGGCAGCACCTGTACCTGTACCGCCTCCCATACCAGCAGTAATAAACACCAAATCAGCCCCCTCTAAAGCGGTAGCAATTTCATCCCTTGATTCTTCCGCCGCTTTTTGACCAATAGCAGGATTACCACCAGCCCCTAATCCTCTAGTGAGTTTTTGTCCAATTTGTAACCGACTCGGCGCGCCTGCTAAAGTCAACGCTTGAGCATCCGTGTTAATTGACCAAAACTCCACCCCGGAAACATCAGATTCAATCATGCGATTAACTGCATTACCACCACCACCACCTACACCGATGACTTTGATGTTGGCTACCCGTCCTGGGACAATCTCACCAATTCTGCTGTTTTCAGTATTGATCTTCTTGCTGTCGTGGTTTTGTCCAAAATTCAGTCCAGAGTGATTAAAAGGGTTAGATGCGTTCACCGCTAAGGAGAAACCAGGTTGCCCTAAAGATTGGGAGTTTTTATAGGTAAGCTCTTGGTTATTGTCAAGTGTCATTGGATTTACAAAGGTAGATAAACGACTTTATTTCGGATGTTATTTGCCTAGAAGTCAACTATAGTTTGACAATGCCATAGATTTTGGCACTGTTATTTATTTTTGTCGCCACTTCCAACCAGAGCAGGATCGTCCGTGGAGAACTTGGCTACGGCATCAGCTATGAAGCCAACTGATCGCACAGTTAATTCTAGAGAAGTATACCTATATTTACTTAAAATTGATCTGTATAACTTCCACAAGATATTAATATTTTTGCCACATTGCTGATTTTGCATAGTATACCCTTGGTATACCAGATCCGCTTCTTTTGTTAAGGATTGAATTTGATCACTGATACTACTATTCACACTATTACTGTTTATCTTATTTATGGGAGTCGTTACTGAGTAGGCCTTGTGCTGGTTTTTATAATTTATAGAAAAATAATACTGAGAATAAATGTTTTTACTTCCTTGCTGATTAGTTGTAGCGGTTAGCTCTAAGCAATTAGACATACACTTCATAAAAATACAAATAAAAACATTCTAAAAATTATGAGCTTATAACACAGGTGGCACAGACAAGGCACATGATGTCTTATCTGCCTTAATAATATAGTTGATGGGTTTCACAATTGGTAATAATTCCAAATTTTGGTAAAAATTAGTTCGATAACTTTCCTTTCTCTATAACTTCCAGCAACAGACAAACTCTGTTTATAAGCTATAGAACAATCTCCAGCCAGTGGAATCTCTGACCAAGAACAATCAATTGTGTGCCTTTAAAGTCCCAAAGTACAAGCTGTTGAAATTATCACTTCTGCTAGAAAGTTAGCTATCTCCATTTTTTTGGATCATATGTACTAACGGAGAGTCAGGATTTCTCAAATCAATATACTCAATTTCACTCGGATTCAGTTTTTTAGGTAAGTTACGTATTCTCGCTAGTAAATTAATTTGGTCAGCTAATTGGGTACTGAAAGCCCCAATATGAACATTTCCTATTTCTGTTTTCAATTTTAAATTTGTAGGGTCTTGGCAATCAATTTCCGTAATTTTGACGGAACTTTGACTGACATAAGAATACAATTGATTCCAGTATGAGCCATACTTCTGTGGCGATCCAATCACCTTCAGGCTAGGTAATTTAAAGTTAGGATTCATCAGTGTGTATTTTTCTAGAGGAATCCAAACCCCATCAGTATCTAATAAACCTGTACTATCTTTCTGACTATTTCCTTGTTCCCTGGTCTTTTGAGCTACTGCTACTGGTACTCTTTCCTTAATTTCGATGATTAATCCTGGAGGAAAAAGGCGACGGTTAACAGTCGCTTGTGCAATAGTTGGCTGTTTCTTCAAGGATTCAGCAATAACCGCAGGTTGAATCCGCCATAAAGATTGGGGATAAGATAGGTGCAACAACGATTGAACAGCTTCTTGTGAGAGCGATTGATTACCTGATGTTATCAAGACTTGTTTAGGTGTTTTTAACACCCATATTGGTTGAATAGCCACCCAAAACAAACCACCAGCTAGTCCACAGATAGCGAGGGTACGCCAAATCGTTTGCAAAATTTTTACTTGGCGTTGTCGGCGTAATTTTTGACGGCGTTGGGTTAAATCTTTGCGAGAAACAGATACGATCTCAGGCATGAGTACCTCATTTTGATTCCACTTTAAATTTATTGTTAGGCTGACAATTATCGATCAAGTTCAG
>JBODRP010000358.1:0-5172 GCA_050633005.1 Trichormus sp.
AGAAAATATAACAAGTAAGAATAATGCTTTAACTTCCCCAGCAAAATTTTTAGACGTAACATATAAAAGCGAATGTAAACAAAAATTTATAGTTGCAACAGGATAGAATACATATTCATCCGCGTACATCTGTGTTAATCTGCGTTTAATTTACACCATAGTTCCAATTATAGGGAATACGCTCTAAAATACCAGAACCAAATACTTTATCTAACTCTAAATAATCCAGGTGAACATAACCTATATGACAATGGCAGGTTTGATTAATGCAAGTACGTTCAAATAAACAAGCTTCCCAATCGTGATGATAAATATTGCCAATGGGTGATTTGATAAAATGGCAGCGTCTAATTGTCCCATTACCATCAACAGAAATTAATGATTCACCAGCACGGCAAGTTTTACCTAAACTGGGATAATGTTGAGTATTCAATTCATAAAATGGGTCGATAGATTGAAAAAATTTTCTATCTTCTTGTGATAAGTTGGACAGTTCTTCTTTTACGGCATTAATCCATAAATAAATGTGGCTTGGTAAGTTTTGACGTAGGTAAGTAATTTGGATTTTAAATTGAGGAAAGCCAACAACTCCAGCACTAAAATTAATGCCACGTCGGTTTAATTCTAAACATTGCGACAGGAATTTTTGACAAGTTACCCATTCTGGATGAAATGTTGCCCACAATGCTAATTTTTCTTTGTTGCAATCTTCTACCCATTCTAATTTACAGGAAAGATTGGTTTGAATGGCGGCTTTATTTACATGAGGCATTTGGGTTAATTTAACTAATGCCTGCTGATACCATTGATGAATTAAGGCTTCTCCCCAAGGGGTAAATAATATAGAAAATTCATGGTGTGAGTTTTCAGCAATCCAATTAGTAAATCTTTCTATTTCTTGTTTGTCGGTTGCTAATTCTGCGGCTGATTGTTGTTTTTTGGCAAAAGGGCAATATTCACAACCGTAGTTGCAACTGATTAATGAACCGCGATAGAGAATTTTTAGGTGCATGGGTGGATTTAGATATGGTAATTTATGCACGCAGAGGCGCAGAGAGTTTATTTGAGGTTGTAGTTTTGCATGAGTTGATTGACTTGTTCTGAGAATAGCCAAGCACCAATGATGTCTGAAAGTTCTATACCTTTTGGAGTTAAATTTAATGTTTTTTGTGTTGGTGTTGCTAGTTCTAGGTTTATGAGTTGTGTTAATTCTGGGAAATCAATATATATATTGCTTTGAAATATTTGGTGATAGGTGGTGAGATTTACACCTTCATGAGATAATAGGGATAATAAAATGTAGCGGCGGCGTTGTTCTTCAATATTCAGTTGAAAGCCATAGGTGGTGTAGTCAAAGTTTTCGTCGGGTGTTTGGATATAGGCTTGTAAAATATGGCGAATTTCTTTTGAATCTACAGCGTATTCATTAGAGTAATGCAATGTGTCTGTATAAGAGCGTGCGCCGCATCCTATTCCTACCATACCGTCCGACTGACAGCAGTAGATGGGAGCAGAGGGAGATAAGGAAGAAACCCGTTGGAACATTCGCATGGAAACTTGGGTGTAGCCTTGTGAGAGGAGGAGCGATCGCCCTTCGCGGTAACATGATATACGTATATCATCCCATTCTTTGTCTGAGCATCCTAAACCTGTGAGGGGGCGGATATATAAGGGATAAAGATAAATTTCTTCTGGTTGAAATTGCAAGGCAGCTTGTATTGATTGCAACCATGTTTTTACTGTTTGCCCGGGTAAACCGTAAATTAGATCAATGTTAATTGTGGGAAACCCAACTTGGCGCATTCTTGTTAGTGCGGCTTCAACTTGGGGGGTAGTTTGACGGCGTTGGGTGGCTAAAACTTCTGATTCTATGAAACTTTGTACGCCAATACTAGCGCGATCAACACCGCGATCGCGCAATAGTTGTAATTTATCTTTATCGGCTGTCTCTGGTGACATCTCCACAGAAACGGGAATTTGCTGTAAGTTAGCACCCATTGTTTCCTCAGCTATGTTAAGTATCGTTTCTAGGTGATGTATGGGTAAAAGGGTTGGTGTACCTCCACCTAGTGCAAATCTGACAAATGATGCTTTTCCTAGTGCGGCTTTAACTCGTTGTGCTTGTCGTTGAATGGTGCGGATGTATTGGGTAATAAAGTCTTCGTTATCGGTGACAGTGGTGAATAGATTACAAAATCCACAGCGCATTTCACAAAATGGGATATGAATGTAGAGAAATAATGCTTGTTTATCTTGTTTTCTCCACAGTTGGCTGAGGTTGATGGGTGGGTTGAGGGTTCTATAGGCGGTTTTATGAGGGTAGGAGTAAACATAGGTTTGATAGGGAGATGCTTTTAGAAGTTGGTTGAGGGTTGTAAGCATTTTTGAAATGGTTAACTTTCTTAATTACGAATTACAAATTACAAATTACGAATTACGAATTACGAATTACGAATTATTATCAGTTGCAAATGATGAATTGTGCATAGGGAACTGTCCATACTTTAGGGTGGCTAAGGCGATGGCCTGTGTAGCCATTTTCGCCGTAGGTTGTACCATGATCTGAGGAGAGAATGCAAAAGGTGGGGGCGCGTTTTTTGAGTGCTTCCCAAAGTTTATTGAGGTGTTTATCTACGTATTCTAAAGCGGCAGCGTGGGAGGTTATGCTGTCGGTTGTCGCACCTGGGAGATAAAAATAGTTTGGTTGATGCAGTGCGGAAATATTAATGAATAAAAATAAGCGTTGGTTTTGGGGTGTTTCGGTAATAATTTTGGTGGCTAATTTTATCTGATTTTCTGTAGAGTTAGGATTGGTAACACCTAGTTCTTTACTCCAGTGACTTTCCGCAAAGAAGGAAGGTAAAACATTTCCCAAGGGGTTAAGTTTGTTGAAGAAGCCAACCCCACCAATACAAACTGTATGGTAGCCTTTGGCAGCTAATCCATTCACAATATTAGAACCTTCTAATACACAAGTTTCCTCAGTTGTGGTTGTGCTGCCTTCAAACCCTAAAGCAAATAATCTGGGATGTATTCCAGGGTTAATTGGTGTGGGTAAAAAACCAGCGAAAAAAGCATGATGTGCAGCATAAGTAAAATTTCCCGGCGAATGGCGTTCTTCCCAGCCTGTTTGCGGTAACACTGCGGCTAAGTTGGGGGTGCGTCTTTGTGCTAATAATTCAACTGCCACATCATAACGTAGGGTATCAAATGTGATAAATAATATGTCGTGTGTTCCGACGATTTGATTCATGTCAAGCATTGGTTTAGCCTTCCCTTCAATGCTGCTTGCACTTCAGTTGTATATGTGTCTAAACCTTTCCAGAAAACTCCCGGCAATAAATCACCAAAAGCATTAATTTCTAAAATGACATGACGGCGAAAGTCGGGTAAAATTAATAAGTCAATTCCGCAATATAAGCTATTAGGAAATAACCCTGCTGCCGCTTCACAGGTTTGTTTCATTTTCTGCCAATTTTCATGTCCAATTTTAGCTAGAAATTCTGCTGTATCTCCCCGTTGATTACCTAGGTGTAGATTAGTCATGGGACTTTTGCCTAATCTGACTACTATATGCTGTGCTTCTCCATTAATAACAACCACGCGCACATCAAAAGAATGTCCTTGAAGTTGTGCTTTGGGAAGCCATTGTTCTACTTGCACGCCTTCAGCAGTTAATATATTAATGATGTCGGTAATTTCTTCGTGGTTGGTATAGTGACGAATTTTCCGGGAGTTGTAAAGTAGAGTTTGTCCATTTTGGCGGACTCGTTCTACAGTGGTGATAGCAGATTCTTTGTGGGAATTAGTACGGTAGGCTATGACTCCAGAGGCAGCAGAACCGTGGGATAATTTGATAAACAGGCGATCGCATTCCTGAATTTGCATCTGTTCTCGTAAATGCTCATAGTTATGAATTATACCCAAAGAACGCGGAATTGGGATATGATGCTGAAAAAGGCGATCGCTACACAATGGTTTATCGAACATGACACTAATATCATAGGGATGATTCATCACTGGTGATAATAGTTCTTTTTCCCATTTATTGAGTAAATAACGCCAACCTAAATACCACTGTCGTGGGTAAAGAATCCGTCCTTTATCAAACACTAAATCAGCCGCACTTTTAGCACTAATACGTTGTTGATTTCCTGCATCTGGAACTGCCGCACCAATAGCAATTATCGCTTTCTCTACCTCAAAATTTTTCTCTGGTGACTCCAACCGAATCATAGTATGAGGTATTTTAAATTGTGCCAATGTTTCTCTACCTGCAATCAAATCTGCATAGGAAACAACAGTTGCAAATGGTAAATCAAAATGTGCTAGTGCTGCTTGCATAAAGCCAACCCGACGATTTTCAGGATTGGCGATGATGACAAAGTTGAACATTAAATCATCAGCATTTGTAGAAAAGACAAGGTAGACAAGGTAGACAATGTATACAAGGTAGATAAAGAATAATAATCGTTTAATACCCGTAGGTATTACGAATTACGAATTATTCTGCAACAGCACAATAACGTTCTTCATCGTCGTATTCGTCCCGTCTTTGTCCATTGATCAGGATTTGAACGTGAAAATTATCTTGTTGTTCTTCTACAAAGTTAACAATTTCTTCTGATAGGTAATTTTCCGAGAGATTGAGAATATCTAATTGCTGTACAACAGGATTTTTCAACAACAATTCTGCATCGGCATCGCTGAGAGTTCCCATTGATAAATCAATAATTCTGATGGTATTAAGTAGGGGAGAACGTACTAATGCTTCTGCAATATCATCAGAATATTCGCTATTCCGCAATCCTAAATAAAATAAGTTAGGAAATTTCTGTTCTACTAATATAGGATTTAAGTCAGCAATGGAGGAATCGCCACCATAATAATCTGAACCGAGCCATAATTCTAAATGCTGTAATTTTGGTAGGTTCAAGGCGCAAATTTGGTTAATTGTGACACTACTTAAACCACCAGTTTCAATAATCAATGCTTTTAAATGCTCATGTCCAACAAAAGGACTAAAAGCTAAACCCTCACCGCCTCGAACTTGCAATATTTGCAAATTAGGGTAAGCTTCTAATATGGGGCTAATATCACTTTGGATAATCCAGGAAATTTCGCTTTCTTCGGAGTGGATATCTCCAATAAATAATGCTTGCAAATTGATTA
>JBODRP010000359.1:0-5060 GCA_050633005.1 Trichormus sp.
CAGTGCCTACACTAAAGTTAGACTCATTTCCGTTAAACATAACACTAACCAATTTCTATAATTTAAGTAGGGACAATAACTAAAACAATGTCACTAATTAATAAAATATTGATTAGTGACATCAAAAATTAATCACAAATGTGACATTAAATACTTTGGCTGTCAATCAGAAGCTATATAAGCACAAGTAAGTATAAATACATTTAATTAAAGTAATACAACTTTAAACTCGCTATATTAATATCTTTATAAGTCTTGAAATCTAAAAACCCTGGGTAATCAGTATTTTCCACACAAGTGCTGTTTGTATCCCCCCATTACAGAGGATGCTTGGCGTTAACTTATATTAAGATAGTCACAGGCGTGAGTATAATATCAGTTCCCTAAGCACACAATATGAATCAGCAAGAGTTCGAGGTGATATTTGAGAAACTGACGAGCAGGCGCAAAGAGGTACTGCACAGGATACTGACTGGCGAGACAGATACAGATATTGCAGCAGCGATGAATATCGGTGAGGCTAGTGTCCGCAAATTTATTGAGAGAATATGTCAGGAATTTGGACTCAATAGCGAACACTCTGAAAGTCGGCGTTATAAACGTTCTGAACTTGTGACACTAGTCGCTAAATATAAGCCTGACTTATTGAGTGAACATCAACCTCAAATTACACATCAAGTAACCGTTGCTGAAAGTGATGAGGCTGATGATGCTAATGTGACGGACTTTATCTTGCAATTGCTATCAACTAAGCAACCAATCAATGAGGAATTTAGCAAATTTCTACTGCGATTTAACTTCAATGAACAGGAGAAAAAGCAAATGCCGAAAGCTTTTAATAAAATTGGCTATGAACACTATCTAAATAGTGATTTTAATGCAGCTTTGTCTTATCTAAAAATTGCAGTTGAGTTGAAACCTGATTTTGGTGCTGCTCACTATAACTTGGGCGCAACCTATGAGAAATTAGATAACTGCAATCAGGCTTGTGAACATTATAAAATTGCCATGCAATATCAAAATCGGGCGGCTGATGGAGCGATTAATAATTTAGCCCGATTGGAAATTCTCCAAGGAAATAATATTGCCGCAATAGAACTGATTGAACCTATTTTATCTAGAGCTAAAGACCATACAGTTAAAGCTGCTTTACATAAAAATCTCGGCTGGGCATATTTTCAGCAAAACCTTTACCCACAAGCTAAACAACATTTGCTCATAGCTTTGGAATTGGAAATTGATTACGCCCCAGCTTATGCTTTATTAGCGCAAGTCCAAGAAGCAGAGGGAGATAAACAAGGAGCTATTTTATCATGGCATAATTTCTTAGAATCTTATAGCCATGACCAGCAACTAAAAGGTGTGCGTTGTAAGTTACCAGAATTAGAAGTTTGGAAACTGAATGCTATGAGAACTGTCAATATCTCAAGTTGACAAGATTGCAAGACACCCTCTTAATTTTAGTTGATATAGGACTCATATTTGATTTATTAAAGACGCGTAGGGTGTGTTAGCGTCAGCGTAACGCACCTGTTATTAAGGTTTTGGTGCGTTACGGCTTGCGCCTAACACACCCTACATAGACTTGATTTTTGAATAGATACGTAAATACGTAGGCCCAGATTTCTCACAACATTCTGACAACCTAATTCCAAAGTCTGTAGGGGTGGGTTGAGCGAAATACTCGTGAATTTTCGAGCATATCTGTTAACCCGCCCCTACCTCTTGTGAGAAATGCGGGGTAGGGTGTGTTAGCGACAGCGTAACGCACCTAGCACCAAAGCCTTACGTCAAACCAACCTTGTATATTGAGGTAAGTAGGGTGTCTTACGGCATTGTTATGATTTGAGTATGAGCAACAATATAAATTGCCGTAACGCACCTTGATCATGCGGTGCGTTACGCGTTGCTTGCTTCCCCGCAGGGGTACACTACAAACCTTTAACCTAGTTAACTGGGTGGAACTGTTGGATCATCATCTTCATCTTCATCTCCACCATAAACACTACTTTCTATAATTGATAATGCTAATATCATGACTCGTTTCTCCATTCTCATCAATTGGTGACTCAACCAAGAAGAAGCGAGGAAAGTTTCTGCGCTTGTTAAGTTTCTTGTTTAATTCCCCAAGCTTTATGTCGTCATTATGTCTGGCTTTTTCAGAAATCCAAACACGAAAAACTAGGGAATATTTTCATAAAATTTCAGGTTATAGTAACAAAAAGTAAGGAAAAGTAGGGAAAAGTAAGGTGCGATGGTTAAGTTGTCGCCTTCTTAGAGAAGTCTGGGTTATATAGCTTTTAAATTAGGCTAAAATCATGAATATTTATTCTATCTATAATTACCTATGTACTCACAAGAAAAAATTCCTTGGGAGGAAATTAAACAATTAGTAGATACTCTCGTATTTCAAGCTACCCAAAAGTATCTGACGGACATAGAAGTGCAGGTATTAAAAGGAAGTTGGGAGGGTAAAAAATATGATGATATCGCCAGAGAATTAAACTTGGCTAATACATATATTCAAAATGATGTGGGTGCGAAGTTATGGAAAAAACTGACAGAGATTATTGGAGAACCTATTAGTAAGAATAATTTTCGTCAAGCTCTAAATCGTGCCAGAGAAAAACGCAAATTACCACCACCCCGCAGGTTAGAACTTCCCCATCATCCAGTTCCCCTCAATTCCTCTCTTTATATAGAACGCTATTATCTAGAATCTCTGCGTTATACTATAGAGTCTTTTTGCTATGAAGCGATCGCCCAAGAAGCTGCTCTCATTCGCATCAAAGCACCCAGACAAATGGGTAAAACTTCCCTTCTAGATAGGATTCTGGCTCAGGCGCGCAACTATGGCTATCGCACAGTGCGTTTAAACTTTCAGGATATAGACGAAGTAAACTTTAGTAACTTAGATAAGTTTTTGCGTTGGTTTTGTGCATATATTAGCCTAGAGTTAAATATTGGCGATCGCATCCCAGATTTTTGGAATCATGCGATCGGTAGTAAAATCAGTTGTAAAACATACTTGCAAGACTACATATTTCAGCAAATAGATACTTCCCTAGTCTTGGCTTGTGATGAAGTAGATCGAGTTTTTAGCTACCCTGAAGTTTCTCAAGGCTTTTTTGGTATCCTCCGCACCTGTCATGAAGAAGCCAACAACAGAGATATTTGGAAACGATTACGGCTAGTAGTAGTACATTCCACAGAAAATTACGGGCCTTTAGATATCAACCATTCACCCTTTAACGTCGGAGAACCAATAGAATTAACAGAGTTTAGCCCCATCCAAGTTAAAGATTTAGCACAACGACATCAACTTGATTGGAACGATAACTTAATACAGCAATTAATGGGAATGGTGGGAGGAAATCCCTATCTAGTCAGATTAGCTTTTTATCATCTCGCTCAACCATCACCAGGAAAATGGGTAAATCTTCCACAACTATTACAAAACGCGCCTAGCGATGTCGGAATTTATAGTCAACATTTGCGCCGACATTTGGGAATACTCCGAGAAAATGAAAAACTCTCAGCAGCTTTTAAACAAGTAATCAGCACAAATGAGTCAGTAGCATTAGACTCAATCTTAGGATATCAACTATACAGCATGGGATTAATTAAATGGCAAAATAATCAAGCCATACCACGCTGCGAATTATACCGAAAATATTTTCAAGAACGCCTGTGAAACTTCCAGGGAAACTCCAAAAAATAATTATTCCAACTTCTACAATTAACACGACTGTTTCTCCCCCTGCTCCCTGCTCCCCTGCCTACAAACGGATAGGATATTTTTTTATTTGGAAGTCCCCAGTTTGTAGTCAGGACTTTATGATGATCCAGAACACTTAAGAACTATCAGAAATCGATTACTTATAGATACAAGTTTAGCTTATAAGCGACTGAAAATTTATCAACGCATTTTGCAATATGATTATATAGATGCTGATGATAATACTGAAGAAATCGCATTACGCTTATCAGGATTAGTAGTTAAGCACCAAGGTAAATTAAAAGTTTGTAACAAAATTTACGAAAATGTGTTTAACCAAACTTGGATTGAAAGAAACTTAAGTTTACTACCAGAATCATTAGATGTAGATGTCAATAGTGAACTAAATTATCAACCAAACAGGACAAAACTTTTAAATTATAGCTTGCTCGTACCTATAGCGATTATTCTCGCCATTATCAGTCTAATTTCATTAGGATTTTCCTACATTGTTGTTGAAAGTAAACCTTGGAATCAAGCATATAATAGTAGTAATATAGGGGCTATACTTGAATGTATACGTGTCTGTTTCTTATTGACATTAGAAGTATATGTAATTTGTTCTGAGTTTAGTGCAGAAACAATTCAATTGATTCAAGAAAAAACACTATATTTAAGACGTAGAGTCATATATTTGGTAGAATTTGTATTTCTCATGATGTTGCTATTCCATCACTTTTGGTATGGGCCACATCAACTGTTAGGAGTTAATCAAGTAACTACCAGAGAATATTTTAATCAGTACCTACTACCTTATATATGTTATTTTCCTTATGCTTTCATTAACTTTCTGATTATAGGTGTTCCCCTATCTGGCTTAAGTATACACGTAGTTATAGAAGATTGTAATAAACTCAGTATCAAAATTCGCAGCTACAAAAACTACTTAAATCAGATCAGAAGTAAAATTAAAAAAACATCAAATATATTTACTATAACTGAAAAAAATGACATCGTTCAGCAATTAAAACAAATATATTGGGATTTTTATGGAAAAATTAAACGTCCTCTAAATTTACTATTAGGTATTTTAATTTTAATTTATTTTAATGCAACCCTCAGTAAAAGTACATTGTCAAATAGCGCATACCTCTGGACGCAATTATTTTGTATATTCGGTTTTATGACTCCTGCAATTGTGCTAATTTTGTGGGGTTTATTAGCATATTCTAACAATTTAGAGGAAACAATTGGTATTTTATTTAATTTAAACTTTGAAATCAGTGAAATTAAAAAGCAATATAATACTTTCAATTTGCTAAAAAGTATTTTAATTACAAAT
>JBODRP010000360.1:0-5058 GCA_050633005.1 Trichormus sp.
TAATCTTTTGCAGACTAAGGTAATTTAGATGCAAATCTCATATCGATTTTGGGGCTTTTCTACTTGCTTAATCATCAATTGATTAGGGGTGTACACTTTTACACCCCTAAATGATGTATTGAGTTTGAACCCTGAAAATTTTTAGTTGAAGTCCCTTATGGCTTAGTTGTCTTGGGCTGATTTTTTTGTTTTTGCAGGCCATTTAAAAACATTGGCACAAACTTATTAAAAAATGCCTCGGGGTCACGTTGCCAAGCTTTTTGTGCAGCCTGAAATCTAGTAAATTGTAAATTTGGTGCTAACAAAGTTTGGGGTAAGCGTTCCATTAGATATTGAGGACGTTCCCAAACTGGCATTGTATTTGCTACTTCTACAAGATTAGCTACCCGTCGCAACTCCGCACCAAGGGTAATATCCATTCCTGACTCAAAGGCAGCTTGTTCAATAGCCGCATATTTGCGCTTGGCTTGCTCGACTTTTTGGCGATGTTCAGGACTTTTATCTGCTATCTGTGCTAACCAACGATTACCCCAACGGACGTGTCCGGCTTCTTCTGGGAGAATCTTTTCAATAGTTTCCCGGATTTTAATATTTTCTGCGGTTTGGGGTGCTTGTTTGAGGGCGTAAATGTGAGCAGAAAAATACTCACAACCTCGTTTTTCAGTGACGTTGATGGCTGCGAGGGTAGAAATGACAAAATCATCTAGATTTTTTGTTGGATCTTGTTGTTCGCTATCTAGCAGTCTTTCAAATTCATCTATATAAGACGAACCTGGGGGTGTACCAATACTTGCCCCCAATTCTACTAATAAATCAGTTAACCACATGGCATGACGCGCTTCATCAGCGATGTGGTGTGATAAATCTCTAATTAGTTCTGGTGGTTTACCGTTAAGTCGTTCTATTAAATCAGTTAAATCTTTACAGCTACGCTGCTCACTATAACGATAGCGGTTAAGGGTGATTAGGTGAATTTCGGCATCGCTCACTACCTGTTTAAGTACATCCCGCGCACTCAAACTATTTTGGAATTTTCGTGGATAAGCTACTGTCATGGTTTAAGGGAAAATTTCTTAACTATAGATTTGGATGTAAGAAATAACATTTCTTTACAATAGGGATTTTAAACTAATTCCCAATTTTAAATACTCTCCAGAAAGAATAAAAACTACCTTCATTGATGTAAGAAAGGTGAGAACAACTAATCTGCTAGCAAATATGAATTTAGTCATGAAAACTTAACATTTTGACATAAAGCGAAGTAAATAAAAGTAAAGGCTAAATAATCTAGCTATAGACAAGTATTTCTTGCATTGTTGACTAAATATCAGTTTTCACAGTATTTCAAGTCGAGAAATACAGTCAGCAAAATCACATAAATATTAAAAAATATAACAAAAATACAATTTGGTAGTTTATGCTACAGAATTTTTGCTAAATTGATTAATAGAGAACTACAAATAAATCTAATATTTCTAAATCCATAGGGAGGCTGTGTTATGTCTATTCAAGAAAAATCTCGTGCGATTATGATGCGCCAATATCAGCAAATCAAAAATCGTCAACAATCGATGCTGATGCGTGCAGCACAAGAAATGGGTCTTCCAGAGGAAGAATTATCCCACTATTGGAATCCCATTCAAGGCAAGATTGACCCAACTACAAGAATGATTTACGGTCGCAGCAATGCGGCCATGAGCTAAGAAAAAATAACGAAGTTCCCAGATATCGTGACTACTCCAAAAAAAGCCACCCCCAAGGGTGGCCAATTTTATCTCTGGAATTATAGATTGCCAACAGATGTTAATTAAACGTCGTAATAGAGATAGAACTCATAGGGATGAGGACGTAATTGTAACTGCTTAACTTCGTTAGCTAGCTTGTAATCAATCCAGTTTTGGATAAAATCTTCAGTGAATACGCCTGATTCTGTCAAGAAAGCGTGGTCATTCTCCAGTGCTTCCAACGCCAATTCTAAAGAACCGGGAGTGGAAGGAACTTTCGCCAGTTCTTCTGGAGAGAGTTCATAGATATTTTTATCTAAAGGTTCACCGGGATGGATTTTGTTCTTGATACCATCAATACCGGCACACAGCATGGCTGCAAATGCCAAGTAGGGGTTAGAGGTAGCGTCTGGACAACGGAACTCTAAACGCTTGGCTTTGGGGTTAGTGCCAGAGAGAGGAATCCGCACAGAAGCAGAACGATTACCTTGGGAGTAAGCTAAGTTGACAGGTGCTTCATAGCCAGGTACTAGACGCTTGTATGAGTTGGTGGAAGGGTTGGTGATAGCCAACAATGCTGGTGCGTGTTTGAGAATACCACCAATGTAGTACAGTGCCATATCACTCAAACCAGCATACTTGTCACCGGCAAACAGAGGTTTACCATCTTTCCAAATAGACTGGTGGGTGTGCATCCCAGAACCGTTATCACCAAACACAGGTTTGGGCATGAAGGTAACGGTTCTACCGTATTTCTTAGCTACGTTTTTGATCACATATTTGTAGATCATCAACCAGTCAGCAGCTTCAATTAACTTACCAAAGCGGAAGCCTAATTCGCACTGACCGCCAGTGGCTACTTCATGGTGATGCTTTTCAATAGGCACACCTAGTTTTGCCATCGTCAACAGCATTTCTGTCCGCATATCTTGGAAAGTATCTGTTGGCGAAACGGGGAAGTAACCTTCTTTGAAGCGAGTTTTGTAACCAAGGTTGGGGCTTTCTTTTCTACCGAAATTCCAACGGCCTTCTATTGAATCTACGTGGTAGTATCCCTCGTTGGCAGTTTGGTCAAAGCGGACATCATCAAAAATGAAAAATTCAGCTTCAGGGCCAAAGAAAGCGGTATCGCCAAGACCACTAGAAACTAAGTAGTCTACTGCTTTTTGAGCAATCACCCGTGGGCAACGGTTATACCATTCGCCAGTACGGGGTTCTTTGATGCTACAAATAATACTTAATGTTGGCTCTTCCATGAATGGGTCGATCCAAGCGGTGTTAGGATCTAGCACCATTGTCATGTCTGATTCTTCGATGCCTTTCCAACCCCGGATGCTGGAACCGTCGAAGGGTACACCATCAGTGAATGAACTTTCGTCAATCTGGTCTTGGAACACGGTGAGGTGCTGCCAAGTGCCGAGGGTATCGACGAATTTTAGGTCAATCATCTGGATGTTTTGGTCTTGAATCATTTTCAAGACTTCTTGTGGGGTTGTCATTTTTACTCCTTCTCTGCCAATTTCTTAACGTCAAACCAGAATCTGCCAAAGCATCCTAACCCTACTGAGCGGAACAAAGTTGTGACACACCTGAAATATCGTAGATTCTCAACATTAGAGAGTTTTGTAGTAGTTGTTACAGATCATCTGGATTACAGGTAATATTAACCTTTCTTTCGACATCTGCACAAAAGGGGAAAGTTCATCTCAGAGGGGTCAACTTTGACATAGAATCCTTAAATAATGGATAAATGGTTTTTGTGCCAAATCTATATTTAAATAGCACAAAAATTTACTGGTGCGTAAGTGCAGCCAAATAAATATCAAACCACGATATCAACGATTGGGAGAAGAAGGAATGCGTGACGCGGTAACAACCTTAATTAAGAATTATGACGTAACTGGTCGGTATTTTGACCGGAATGCGATCGATAGCTTGAAATCCTATTTTGAGAGTGGCACAGCTCGCGTGCAAGCTGCGGCTGCAATTAACTCGAATGCGGCGGCACTTGTCAAGCAAGCTGGTGCGAAGTTGTTTGAAGAACTGCCAGAATTAATTCGTCCTGGTGGTAACGCTTATACAACTCGTCGTTACGCAGCTTGTTTGCGAGATATGGACTACTACCTGCGCTACGCTACATACGCGCTGGTTGCTGGTAATACCAATGTTTTAGATGAGCGTGTGCTGCAAGGTCTTAGAGAAACCTACAACTCTCTGAGTGTGCCTATTGCTCCCACGGTTCGCGGTGTGCAAATTCTCAAGGATTTGGTGAAAGAACAAGTAGCTGCTGCGGGTGTTACCAACACAGCTTTTGTTGATGAGCCATTTGATCACATTACTCGTGAGTTAAGCGAGCAGGATGTGTAAGCAGAGGGACTGGGGACTGGTGAGTCAGCGCGGTCTTCTCTACGAGACGCTAGCGCGAAGGGGGTTTCCCCCATGTTGGCGTAAGCCTTCCCGTAAGGGTGCGACTGACGAACCCCAAAGGGGGGACTGGGGACTAGGATTCTTACTCAGGACTCAGGACTCAGGACTTTCTGTATTTGTTATCTAAATTTTTGTGAAGCGATCGCCTCTGAACATATTTTGTCAGGCGATCGCTTTTTTACATAAATTTACGATGATCGGGAATGAGGCGATCGCTGTGCTTAGATGCTGTAGGTCAAGTCACGTAATATTATGATTTACTAGCAATAACTACTACACTGAATAATTATCTTGTAACAAAAACAGCAGATACCTTGGTGAGCATTATTGTTCAACTAAATCAAAAGGAAAATTAAATGTTTAAGAAAGTGACACCTGGTACTACAAGCAGACTCACAATTGTCGCCCTTTGGGAAAAAGTTTGTGATCTACTGATATAACACTTCACCCAGTCGTTTCACTCATATCCGCCCCTATATTGATAAACTAAACAGTTTAGTTTCCCTCTGGACGCAGCTTCCGTAACACTACCCCAAGTTAATTGGAAGCATAAGCAAGCCATTCCGGCAATATTATCCTTCCACCGACAGCCGCCAAGCTACAGGGGAAGCTAAACGCTCATCTATGGGTCATTTGCCATTTTTGCCCAAATTTTTGTCGGCTCTTATTTTGGCAAAGGTATTGAACATAATAGCAAAATAGCGTGGTAGGCGCTCATCCCAAGATTCTCTAGACCAAATAATCTGGAAATATGTACCTACCACACTGTAAAATCATCTTTGTGACTTTACAAACACACTTTTGATTTTACAAATTACACAATTACCTCAAAATTGGTCGCACTCAGAACAGGGTTAGAGGCGAATACTGCAAATTGACCTCCCTCAGCAAAACCACCAGCCACACC
>JBODRP010000361.1:0-5050 GCA_050633005.1 Trichormus sp.
AATAGAATTATTCTCTAACGGTGTTACGACTGCTGTACCTGCGGCAACACGGGGCTGATGGGCAACTTTAACTTTTTTTGCTTCACCTTTTTGAACTTTATGCGATCGCTGGCGACGGTTTACAGGTTGTCGCCCCGAAAAAGTTTTGAGTTTTTCACCTGACTCTGACACTGCCACTCCTTGTGACTCAATCATAATTGTTGTTTAAGGCAGGAGGCAGAGAGCAGCGCAGTCTTGGGGTTTCCCCAAGTGGAGCGACTGCGGGGAGGCAGAAGGAAATTTTACTAGCCTCTAGTCCCTATTCCCTTATCCCTGGTTTATATATTCTGGCGTACCCAGTTCCATAAATACTACTTAGTAGCATTTTTGTGTTTAGTTTATGACATATTCAAGAATTTGGGAAATAATTGTGTCAATTTTAAAATTTTTATTGGGAATGGGGCGTATCAATTCAAAATTCAAAATTCAAAATAAAAGAGTTTTACTCCCCCTGCTCCCTGCCCCCTGCCCCTTGTCTCCCTTGTCTCCCTTGTCTCCCCTACACCCCTACCCATCCCTTTGGTTATTAATTGCCCATTCTACCTGTCGTAGTAACCCGCGTAACATTGCTACTTCATTTGTTTGCAGATGGGCGCGATTATATAGTTGGCGGAATTTTTCCATGCGGCTGGTTGCTGTGTGGGGATATAAATAACCAATATCTAAAAGTAATGATTCTAATTGCTGATAGTATGCCTCGACTAATTCTAATGGAGCTAGTTCGGTGGTTGTGAAGGTGGGAGTTGCGTCTAATTGTGCTGCTTGTGCTAGTTCATAACAGCAAATACCTACCGCACTAGCTAAGTTTAAGGATGGATAATTGGAACTACTGGGAATGCGGAGAAATCTATGGGCATAATTTAATTCTTCATTACTTAATCCCCTGTCTTCTCTGCCAAAAATCAGGGCTGCGGGTTGGTTGGTTGGTGCTAATAACCACGGTAAGGCTGTTCTAGGGTTCTCTAAGGGGACTGGAAAATCATGATCGCGTCCCGTGGTGGCTATGACACTGACGCATCCTTGCAAGGCTTCTAGTAGGGAATCTACAACTACCGCCGACTCTAAAATATTTTTGGCATGAACAGCCATTTTCATCGCTTCTGATGATAAGCGATCGCATTGGGGATTAACTAATACTAAATGCTCTAACCCGAAATTCTTCATTACACGGGCAGTTGCACCTACATTCAATGGCCCTGCTGGTTCTACCAAAACAATTCGTACCCCAGTCAATGGTGTAATTTCATCAATTGGATCTTGCTCTTTCATCAGAAAAATGGGTCTGAAACCCCGTCCACTTCGGCAAGCTCAGTGCATCGCTTCTAGGACGGCTTTACATGGTATAATCAGCACAGCCACTAAGACCTTAATTGGTGGGTGAAACTCCCAGTGGCGGGACGTTCTGGTTAAAAGGCTGTTACTCGTTTAGGGGTAACTCGGTACTCTGTACTCCAGTCTCAGCCCCCACAAGCTCTTGACAATTAAGTGAGTGAGTAACAAGCATACAATAAGTAGACCCAATGGGCAGTTTACGCACTGTTTGGAGGGAGTAGCGGGAATTGACACCCCCTATCGCACGACACCGGAATACGAGTAAACGGTTCTGGGAGTTGTGGTTTCGAGCAATGCCATTCGTGGTATCTCCTTTTAAACAATTCCGCACTTTTAGGGCGGAGTGTGTCAAATAATTTCAGTTAACTGCTGAGTAGACATGGGGCATATCAATTCAAAATTCAAAAGTTATTCTCTCCCTTGTCTCCCTTGTCTCCCCCTGCTCCCTGCCCCCTGCCCCCTGCCCCTGTGGGTAACTAATCCATTAAAACTTGCACCCAATGCGGTGGACGGGGTATGGGGTTGCCTAGTCGATCTAACAAAAACCATGCAGCTAAATGTACAACAAAAAGATAGATAAAGTTGTTAATCACAATCAAAGTTACTGCCCCTACCTGAATGAAAAACACACTTGGACTAGCTAATAATCCCAACTGCAAAAATATCCACTCTGTCAGTTCTGTAACTTGGTTAATTATATAAATCCAGAGGTCCTCTCCCGACAAAACAGATAGCAACCACAGCCGAAAAAATACCCCTAAAGTTCCTAACAGTGTTCCCAAGGTGATAGATACTAGCCAAGGCACACGACGATGCCATGTAGCTCCCAGTAACACACCCATAAATGCAAAAGGCATCACAAATAACAGACTGCGAATCGGCCCCATAAGTACCGATAGAAGTAAACCAGAGGTGACAGCCGCCATCCATGCAGCTCGTTTCCCCCAACGTAAATAAACTAAAGCAATCGGTACAGGAAAAAATACCCGTAATACTGGCCCCAGGGGAAAGTAAAAATTGATAAACCAAATTAAGCTAGCAGCACTAGCTAAAAATGCTGTTTCTACCATTCTTAAAGGTGCATCAACCTTTAATTGAGGTTGTTTTAACTGTGCTGCTTGGTCTAAGTTTTGATGGGGTGAAGCTTGAGACTCAGGGGATGAATTATCTTCTGAGTCATCTGGTAAGGAATCTAAAATACTCATCGGAAAACAGTTGTTAAACGATCATTTTTTCTAAGGCTGATAAATCTGGGATACACATATTGTCTTGATCTCGCTTAATCAACCCCTTTTTTTCTAATTTTGTCAAGACTCTAGTGACTGTCTCTCGCGCTAATCCACTTAAACTACTCAGTTCTCTGTGGGGTAAATTAGGAATTTCTGTTCCTGTTTGACCACGTTTTCCTTGACCTTCTGCCAAAAATAATAATGTATCTGCTACCCGTGACTGACTATCAGATTCTCTTAGTCGCAGTCGTCGATTAACTTGTCTTAAACGCCGAGCCATCAGTTGTGATAGGTGGACTCCCGCTAAAGGTTCTGCATAGATTAACTTGACAAAATCCTGGGATGGCATACTGCCAATGATTGTAGGAGTTAGGGTGATGACATCTGTAGAGCGGGGTACTTCATCTAATGCCGCCATTTCTCCAAATAATTCTCCTTTACCAAGAATATTCAGTGTTACTTCTTTCCCCTCTAAATTGTAAGTACGAATTTTTACCCATCCTTCTACGATAAAATACACAGAACCACCCCAATCATTTTCGAGTAGAATGACTTGATTGGGTGGGTGTGTGCGGGTTACAAGGTGGTTAAGGGCTATCTCCACTGAGGTTTCTGGTAAACCTTGAAAAAAGGGAGCCGAGTTTATCCAGGGATTGTCTTCCATTACGACATTATTCAAGCGGCTATATAAAACCAATTCGCAATTCGCAATTCGCAATTCGCAATTAATTCAGCCACCCACAAGGGGTGGGGTTTTTACCTACCTTGGGAAACAAGGATTTTTTCGCCCACAAGGGGCGAGGTTTTGAACCTATCTTTTTCCGATAAATTAAGCAAAAAGATTAACTTTTGCCTAAGCGTTGCCAGTACATTTAATTTTACAAGAATATTTACGTGTGTTACACAAATAGTGTGATTAGAGGGTTAGACAACCATCACGACTCGTAATTTGGCTTGGCGATTTGGATTTTTTTGTGTTTTTATACTATTGAAGTCAACAACGGGTAACATCACCTTAATAACTACCATATACTAGCAATCTAAGAATATTATTATGTTCTAGGATTACTACTTGCTCAAACATATAGCGATTTTTCTGGGAATGGGGTACATGGGTACGGAAGGCTTTGCGCCCCTACAAGAAGATGTATTTTACTCAAACCATAGTTGCTATATGTTGTCGAATGGCGATCGCCTGGGGCAAATTTACATAACTCTACAACTTCCACTTATCAATTCCACAATTACACTGAGTTATATTTTGTACTTGAGTAATTGTAAATTAAATTTCACAATCAGTTAACCTCAACTTTTAGCTAAGGTAATTTAACGTGACTTTCCGCAACGATGAAATTCAACAACTAATTGCAGATATTGACAACTTACTCAACAGCAATAGTACGCGCCTGTCTAGGCTGCTGTCTAGTCAGGCGCAAGAGCCAAAAGAAGTTTTAGAAAGAACGCGGGATTTTTTAATTCAGTTACAACAGTCTGAGACATTAGAACAATCTCCCGCCAATTTTTCTGGGGAACAATCGCCAAAATCGCCTTTGTTGGCCAAGTTTATTGATCAAAGTCAGCATCATGTCACATCCTCAGCAATTCCTACTCATCATGAATATACTCATGGTGTGGCGGAACAATTAAAAAATGAATTATCTGCCGCCTGTATCCAGCCATTGCAAGCAGAAATTACCGCACTATTGCAAGAGCGGACAGTTTTAGCTCAAGAAATTAGACAACTAGAACAAAAGCGATTACATAATTACTCTTTAAGTCAACAACTTGCTAACCAAGAACAAATTATTACTGAATTTTTACAAGTTTTGATGAGTCGCCTAGCACCAGCATTAATCTCAAAAATAGGTGAGGCAGGAGTAAGTTATTCTCATGAAGTCAACAATGATCATCAAAGCCATCTAGAATCTAGAACCGCTAATAATCAAGCCTTGTGGGAGTCTTCTGCAAAAACAGAGGAGTTAACCCAGGTAGCACAAGAACTAGATCAGCGTTTGTTGTCTTTAGATGGAACTTTAAATGTTGTATTTGATGCTTTGCAGCGCAATATCAATACTTATCATGATTCTTTAGTTCAAGCCTTGGAAAGAATGCACAGCAAGGGTTTACAAGGTGAACAGTTATTGATAAATCTACTGAATAATTGGATACAAAATATATCGAATTTCCCCGTCAATAACCCTCAATTACCAAATCAAACCGTTGCCACTGCACCATCAGAAGTTATTCCGGTAACATCACATTTATCACCATCAACTGATACTAATCAGGTAGAATCACAGCCTTTATTTACAGATACAGACGCATCTAGCGATCGCACCTCACAAACAACGGAATTTGAGGCATTAATGACTGATGAATTAGATGCCATGCTGTTACAACTGGGTGCTGAACAACCTATATATACTGAACATTTAACTACCCCAGATATT
>JBODRP010000362.1:0-5040 GCA_050633005.1 Trichormus sp.
GCGGTCAACTCCACTTCTTAGAGGAAAAATACAAAGCATCTGTAGCAGATTTTAACGAATTTATTCGACTCAAACCTGACGATAATCAGGGTTACTACTACCGAGGGCTAGCACGCACTCAAATCAAAGATTATCAAGGAGCAGTTGCCGATTACAACCAGATATTAAATGCTCAAGAATTAGTCGGTATTGGAGTGCAAGTAGAAATTAATGCCCAGACTAAAATCCCAACAGTTTCTCAAGTCATTAATAATTCTCCCGCGCAAAAAGGAGGAATCAAAGCAGGAGATCAAATCTTAGCAGTTGATGGTAAATCAACAACCAATATGACCTTAGAACAGGTGATTAAACTAATTCGAGGTCAACAAGGGACTCAAGTGGCTTTGCGAATTAATCGTACTGGTAACAGCCGCTTAAACACTACCCTAACAAGATCACAAATCACAGCTGATAAACAATTTGCTGATGTTTACTATCATCGAGGTATAGCTCGAACTCAAATGCAGGATCATCAAGGAGCGCGTCAAGATTGGCAAAAAGCCGCAGACCTCTATCAGCAACAAGGTAAAGCGGATGAATACCAAAAAGTGATGGCGAGAATTAGAGAACTTCAGTAGTTACAGCACTTTCGACGTAAGTGAGGTACACCATGAGTAATGAGTAATGAGTAATAAGTAATGGGTAATGAGTAATGAGTAATGAGTAATGAGTAATGGGTAATGAGTAATAAGTAGGGAGTAATGAGTAATGAGTAATGAGTAATGAGGGGTGAACGAAATTTTATGTGGGATTTCTAGCTACGTATCCAAAAAATTACCCTCCACACTCCCCACACCTCCCACACCTCCCACACCTTTTTTCTCTCACCCAGTAATGAGTAGGGAGTAATAAGTAGCCATCATGAACTGCGTACACCAGAACACGTGAAAAAGTCTTTCCCTTACACCCCTATACCCCTACACCCCTACACCCCTATACCCCTATACCCCTTTTTCAATTCAGTGAGTAATAAGTAAATTTCTTACTCATTACTCATTACTCATTACTCATTACTTTTTTCAATCAGTTGCTGTACCTCATCAACATCGAATCTGTTGCAACTGTTGTACATCTGATTTTATCTATATTATGGTACAATTATACTACTCATGCAAAAATCAATGCTTGTTTTAGTCAGGCGAGAGTGTTCAGCAGTCTGATGACTGTGATACAACGCGATCGCTTGGCTTTTATGCTACTAAAGAAATAGTTATAAATAAATTCATAATTACGAATTACGTAGCTTGCTTCCGCGTAGATGTATTACGAATTACGAATTACGAATTACGAATTACGAATTATTAAGGAGGATGTCATGAACAGCTGTGTTTTAATGGCGGAAATTATTCAAGAACCGCAATTACGTTACACCTCAGATAACTTAGCAGTCACAGAAATGCTAGTACAGTTTCCCAATTCTCAAAAACCAGAAGATGCGCCAGCGACATTAAAAGTGGTGGGGTGGGGAAATTTAGCGACAGAAATTCAGCAAAATTATCACCAAGGCGATCGCGTAATTATAGCAGGTCGGTTAGGGATGCACACAGTTGAGCGTCAAGAAGGCTTTAAAGAAAAACGGGCAGAATTGACTGTACAACAAATTCAATCTGTTGGTAGTGATTTCACAGCATCAGCAGCACCAGTGAGAACCCCAGCCGTTACACAAACAGCACCACCCCCACCACCTGTAAATGTTCCTAGTTATGAACCCGCACTTCCAACCCCTACTCCAGTAACAAACCCTGTGAGTGTTGCTCCCCAAGTGAATACCTACGAACCAGTCGCCAAACCCAGTAGTTATCAGCCTGCGGAAGAACCAGATCCAGATGATATTCCATTTTAGGGACTGGGGAGTAGTCCAAATTAGGGGGCTTCATTGTGGGCTAGAAGCCCATCTCTCAAGAGAGTTTTAATGCAACATTTAAGGCTTGCCACGCCACTAGATATCAAATAATGCGAAATTTCAACACATCCTTTGGGAAGATGACCTAAAAGAATAGTAGTTTTAAATTAAGTCTGGTGTGTCGAATAACTGCTTTCTATGGAGGTTTAGCAAGTGCTAAACCTTTTTTATCGCTAAAAAAACTTGCTTTATAATTGGAAACCTTATATTTTTTATTATAAATGTATAATTAAAAACTTTCTAAAGTATATTTTAGGAGATATTCACATACCTATAGATAGATGAACTAAAGTAAGATTATGAATATATTACCTAGCATATGGTAAACTCTTGGTATTTATAGGCTTGGATAATAACCAAGCCTATTTTGTCAAAAAATATAGAAAAAATTAATTTTAATTTCTACAAATTTCAATAAATTAATAGGATTTACTTAAGTTTTATGGCTGCCAATAATAGGTCTGATAAGATGATATTCGGATTATTTAAACAATATTTTTATATAAATAATTCTCTTATTATCAATTAAATCCTCAATCAGCATCTTTCTATAGATGGTGGAAATAAATCTCTTAGCTAGGTAGAATTAACCCTGTTAATGCCTGAAAAACGTGTGTATACCCTGGCCTATATTCCAGGGTCTTTTTTTGTAATTATTAATATTCCACGATGATTCTAGAATTAGATAACAGATTTTTAAGATTTTGTACACATCTTTTGGACAGATGAATTATTGTCGCATGAAGCATAAATTAAGAATATATGGTAAACACCTGGTATACCTAGGGGCTGAGTTATTACTCAAGCCTCTTTTTATTTAATTAGGGCATGAAATTCAGAGGTGAAAAGTTAAGTTTGTAAAATGTATCAATCTACCATTTATATCAATATATTGATACATACTCAAGAAAGATGATATCTCAAAAAAGTAATCTTAAATTAATTTTGTACGTTGTTAAGCACAGCAATTACCGAGGTTTGGCTAAAAACCAAACCTTTTTTATAATGAATCTTAAATTTTTGAGGTTGTTCCGCTAGTTTTAACGTGAGTTCGACGGAACTAAAAAACTGTCCGCCCCAGCGATCGCTGGCTTCTGCCTAGTTCAGCAAATTCATATACATGACGCTTATACAGCAAGCACTTTAGCCGGTTTGTCACCCCTTGAACCAATGGGCAATGAGGTAAGCAGTCAGCCAAAGGATGAGCCAGGGATACATACCCAGCAGAGTTCCTTGCCCAATGTGGCTGAAAGGAAAAGATTGCCGAAAATTAAAGGATAAGCTTGCCGAACCTATAGCCTGACTGCTTTTGTGGTCAAATACCCGTCTTGCGAGAATGCGATCGCCCCTAGTGAGTTTCAGTCCCCTTGCGGGGTAATAGGTTTTGGAAACCCTTATTGCAAATTATTTGCAACTTACCGTAGTCTTAAAAAGCTGTAACTATTATATTGTCATGGTTATGGCGTTTTTGAGAAATCCCCTAGGGTTTTTGACCTCGATTTGACTCGTCAAGCATCAAGCTAATAAGGTCATTGTATCTCTGTTGCTTGTAATTGTCGAGTCATTATAGTTACTAAAAATATAATCAAATATTTATAGCTTGGTAAGGTGCAAACCTTACCGATGCTCACTACAAGCTGCTAAGAGTGAGTTCTTATCAAAGATAGAGTCCCCAACTACTTTTTTTAATATAGTTCAGAGAATCGTTTAAGTCGTCATCAAGTTTGCACTTGATTAGCGATATCAAGTTCCCAATCCCAACATCTAACAGTGACGGATTTAATCCTGTTTTTTGATGTTTTCTCTTGCTACCTTTTTTTACTTTATGAGTCATGCTTCTATTTTTCTGGAAGTTCTCTTACTTCAAACCAAACACTAGCCGGCTTTTAAATTGACACTATTTAATTGCTCAAGTAATGCCATCACATCACTACGACTGAGTTTTTCTTTGCCGTTGGCTAAAGCTTCAATCGTTCCATGTGCTAAAGCTAAGGGAATTTGGCAAAAGGCCAAAGCTGGGCCATCTGGCAAACTAGCAGTATAAGCATCTGCTAAAGCTAAATTCCGCAGGGCATATTCTTGCATATGGGCTAAATTCCAACCATCAGGTAAGAAATTCACCCCACGCCCTAAATCTTCCATATGGTTGCGAAGAATATTAACAGCTTGTAAGCCTCTACCAAAACCAATAGCTTGAGTTCGGTTAGTTTGTGTGCCATCGTACCAAGTCCACAAATCTGAGAGCAACAAACCTACTGCACCCGCTACCCCAAATGTATAACGATCTAAATCAGCTTCTGTATGAACTTTCCAGTTCATTGCTGCCCAATAAGCCATTCTATCTGACATTGCCGCCGTCGCATCCCAAATTCGTGGTGCAATGGTTTCTGGTGCAAGTAGCGACCATTCTCTAATTCTGATGGTGACTTCTGCTAATATATCTTCGTAGCCGCTAAATCCGGCAGTAAAAGCATCGACTGGAAAACCGTCAACTCCACTTTGTAGAGTCAGACTAATACCTTGCAACAGTTTTGCCTTAGTAGCATTATCTAAATCGGGATGATCCTCAATTTCATCTATAGCACGCATACACAGGTACGCTGATGCTACTGCCTCCTGCAACCCTGACGGTAAAATACTAATCGGAATATAAAACGTTCGACTAGTTTCTTTGAGGATTTGCAAAGCATCACTACGTAAATCCATGTTGTCACTCCCCTGTTGATTTTTACACCACACACAATTAGCAGTTCTTTTGATAATACTGGATATTGTTTTGCGTAAACCTAAAAAAATAGAGATGCAATGATGATGCTTTTAGATAGTAATATTTTTTGGTATCGAAATTGACAAAATTTTTATTAATAATCAGAGCGCGGGCAGGGGGCAGGGGGTAGGGGGCAGGGGGTAGGGGGCAGGGGGCAGGGGAGACAAGGGAGACAAGGGAGACAAGGTAGGGAGGGCAAAATTTACTTCCCCTACTCATTACTTATTACTTATTACTTATCACTCATCACTCATCACTCATTACTCATCACTCATCACTCATCACTCATTACTCATTACTCATTACTCATTACTCATTACTCATTACTCAT
>JBODRP010000363.1:0-5009 GCA_050633005.1 Trichormus sp.
AAGGGGATTTTCGGCGATAAGAACCCCGATTTTTGAGTTGATGTTGAACTGTCTGGTAGGGGTTGTTGTTTTAGGAAAATATAGGGCGCTTCAGTTTGAGAAAACCTCAGTATACCCAGAAATTATTTCTACTGACACCAGTTCACCAAAATATTAAAGATATAAGTTTTTGCTGATTTATAAGTACTCAGACAGAATTAATTACACACATTCTTTTCCTGTTACCTCTTACCCCAAGCCTGTTACCTGCCTTAACGAATGAATTTAATTCTGTTCAACTACTTATATATACACCTCAGTAGATGACTGAATTATTAAATACTTTTAATCAAAAATTAATCAGATATTAATTAACGTATGTATACTAATTGCCACAAAAAAATATTTAGAAATTTTTTGTGCTGAAAATTTCTAAATATATGCTATTGATAGAGGCGAATTACATTTTCATGATGTTAATATGTAGAAACTAAACATTTACGAAATGTAACTGTTAAAAAGAGAGGGGAACAATGGCTGATACACAAACCTTGCTGCAAAACTTTGGTCAAGTCTACGATAATCCAGTATTACTAGATCGCAGTGTAACTGCTCCAGTAACGGAAGGATTAAACGTTCTTTTAGCGAGTTTTCAAGCATTATATGTGCAGTATCAAAAGCACCATTTTGTAGTGGAAGGTGCTGAATTTTACTCACTGCATGAATTTTTCAATGACAGCTACAACGACGTTCAAGACCACATCCATGAGATTGGTGAACGGTTAAATGGATTAGGTGGTGTACCAGCTGCTACTTTCAGTAAGTTGGCGGAATTAACCTGTTTTGAGCAAGAATCTGATGGTGTTTATTCTTCTCGTCAGATGCTAGAAAACGACCTAGCAGCAGAACAAGCTATTATCAGCGTTATTCGTCGTCAAGCTGCTCAAGCAGAGAGTTTGGGAGATCGTGGTACACGCTATATGTATGAGAAAATTCTGTTAAAAACTGAGGAAAGAGCTTATCATATAGCTCATTTCTTAGCTAAGGATAGCTTAACCTTGGGTTTTGTTCAACCTGCCCAAAATTAATGCTCAGATAATTTAGATACAGCCAGTTCATAGCACTGGCTTGGCAAAAATGTCACAAAAGGTAGAAAGCATTCATACTTTCTACCTTTTTTTATTTAGACCTAGTTAAATAATCTCGGCTTTTTGAAAAAAATTAGCAATTGTCTATTTGCAAATATTTAGATTTGAAATTCTATGGTTCTGAAGTTAGTCAATTTAACTACGATCAACTAAAAAATTAATATAAATAGGGAATGATCATATTTTTAATCTCAAAAAATATTAGTCACAATCAAATATATTGAGAATAATTATTAATTATTGCAACATATAAATTAACAATTATTAGTATTAATACAATTAACATCAAAAAACAACGAAAAACAAACCTGAATTAATCAGAATTTGCCCTCTTGACAGAAATAAATGTGCAGCGAGTATAAAAGCAGTAGATTTCTAGCCTCATGACGGCAGTCCGCTCAAGTCGGGAAACCCGCCCACGCGGCTGCCTCCCCCATGCCCCATACCCCATGCCCTATCCCCCATACCCAATTGTGGATGAAGTCAGAAAACTTAATAATAAACATCACTATGAGAGGAAAAGACCCTTAAAATAATCAGGACTTTGTATTCTCGTACTCCAAACCAACGACTATGCCCCGCCGTCAAGACCTTCAGAAGATACTGTTATTAGGATCTGGCCCAATTGTGATTGGCCAAGCCTGTGAATTTGACTATTCTGGCACTCAAGCCTGTAAAGCATTGCGAGAAGAAGGTTATGAAGTGGTGCTGGTGAACTCCAACCCAGCGACAATCATGACCGACCCAGAAACAGCCGATCGCACTTATATTGAACCTTTAACACCAGAAATTGTAGCTAAAGTCATCGCTAAAGAACGCCCAGATGCTTTACTACCAACGATGGGGGGACAAACAGCCCTCAACATAGCTGTCACCCTAGCGAAAAATGGTGTGTTAGATCAATATAATGTTGAGTTAATTGGCGCGAAGTTAGAAGCTATTGAAAAAGCCGAAGACCGGAAACTATTTAACGACGCAATGGCAAAAATTGGGGTGAAAGTCTGTCCTAGTGGTACAGCCTCATCTTTAGAAGAAGCAAAAGCGATCGCCAAAAAAATCGGTACATATCCCTTAATTATTCGCCCAGCCTTTACAATGGGTGGTACAGGTGGCGGTATCGCCTACAACCAAGAAGAATTTGAGGAAATGGCACAAGTCGGGATTGATGCCAGTCCCGTTTCCCAAATCCTGATCGATCAATCCCTCCTCGGCTGGAAAGAATATGAACTAGAAGTCATGCGGGACTTAGCAGATAACGTAGTAATTATCTGTTCCATTGAAAACCTCGACCCGATGGGGATTCACACCGGCGATTCTATCACCGTCGCCCCAGCCCAAACCCTCACCGATAAGGAATACCAACGGCTGCGGGATATGGCAATTAAAATCATCCGGGAGATAGGGGTGGAAACTGGCGGTTCTAATATTCAATTTGCTGTTAACCCAGTAGATGGGGATGTTGTAGTGATTGAAATGAACCCCCGCGTTTCTCGTAGTTCTGCTTTATCTTCCAAAGCTACAGGTTTCCCAATTGCTAAGATGGCGGCCAAGTTGGCTGTCGGTTACACCTTGGATGAAATTAAAAACGACATCACCAAGAAAACTCCAGCTTCCTTTGAACCAACTATTGACTACGTTGTTACCAAAGTTCCCCGCTTTGCCTTTGAGAAATTCCCCGGTTCAGAACCAGTTCTGACTACCCAAATGAAATCCGTGGGGGAAGCAATGGCCATTGGCAGAACTTTTAATGAATCCTTCCAAAAAGCTTTGCGTTCTCTAGAAACTGGCCGTGCTGGCTGGGGTTGTGACAAAGCCGAAAAATTACCCAGTGGCGAACAAATTCGTGCTTTATTACGCACACCCAACCCCGATCGCATTTTTGCAGTACGTCACGCTTTGCAAGTAGGACTAAGCAATGAGGAAATCTATGAACTCACCGGAATTGACCCTTGGTTCTTAGATAAAATGCAGCAATTGTTGGAGGTGGAGAAATTCCTCAAACGCACACCCTTGCAACAGTTGACACAGGAGCAAATGTATGCAGTTAAACGAGATGGATTTAGCGATCGCCAAATTGCCTTTGCTACCAAAACCAGCGAAGATGAAGTCCGCGCTTACCGCCAACAATTAGGAGTTTTACCCGTTTACAAAACTGTTGATACCTGTGCAGCAGAGTTTGAGGCTTTTACACCTTATTATTACTCCACCTACGAAACAGAAACCGAAGTCATCCCCGCCAGCAAACCGAAAGTCATGATTTTGGGAGGCGGCCCCAACCGCATCGGCCAAGGAATTGAGTTTGACTATTGTTGCTGTCATGCTGCCTATGCCTTGAAGGGTGCAGGCTTTGAGACAATCATGGTCAATTCTAACCCTGAGACAGTTTCTACTGATTACGATACCAGCGATCGCCTTTATTTTGAGCCGTTAACCAAAGAAGATGTCCTCAACATCATTGAAGCTGAGAATCCAGTGGGAATTATTGTCCAGTTCGGCGGACAAACACCGTTAAAGTTAGCATTACCGTTGCAACAATATTTGCAAGGGTTAGGAAGTGGGGAAGATTCCCAATCCCCAATCCCCAAAATTTGGGGAACATCACCCGATTCTATCGACACCGCCGAAGACCGGGAACGATTTGAGCAGATTTTACAACAATTAAATATTGCTCAACCACCTAACGGGATTGCCCGCAGTTATGAAGACGCGCTCATTGTTGCCAAACGCATTGGCTACCCTGTGGTAGTACGTCCTAGTTACGTGTTGGGGGGACGGGCGATGGAAATCGTCTACTCAGATGCGGAATTGGAACGTTACATGACCTTTGCGGTACAGGTAGAGCCAGAACATCCCATTTTAATTGATAAATTCTTAGAAAACGCCATTGAAGTTGATGTGGATGCGATCGCTGACCACACTGGCAGAGTAGTAATTGGTGGCATCATGGAACACATCGAGCAAGCGGGGATTCACTCAGGTGACTCAGCTTGTTCTCTGCCTTCAATTTCCCTACCCCCAGCCGTGCTTAATCAAATCCGCACTTGGACTATTCAACTAGCACAGGCATTGTCTGTAGTCGGTTTAATGAATATTCAGTTTGCTGTCATCGGTGCTGCCAGTTATTCGCCTCAAGTGTACATTCTAGAAGCCAACCCCCGTGCTTCTCGCACAGTTCCTTTTGTCTCCAAAGCTACAGGTGTACCTTTGGCCAAGTTGGCATCCTTGATTATGTCAGGGAAAACCCTAGAAGAACTCAACTTCACCCAAGAAGTCATCCCCAATCACATTGCTGTTAAAGAAGCCGTCTTACCCTTTAATAAATTCCCAGGAACTGATACAATATTAGGCCCAGAGATGCGCTCAACTGGTGAGGTAATGGGCATCGATAGCGATTTTGGTCGCGCCTTTGCCAAAGCAGAATTAGGTGCTGGAGAGCGTTTACCACTCACAGGAACAGTATTTGTATCAATGAGCGATCGGGATAAAGCCGCAGCCGTTCCTGTAGTGAAAGAATTTATGGATTTGGGCTTCCAGGTCATGGCTACCTTTGGTACACGCCAAGTGCTAAAGGAGCATGGTTTAAATGTCGAGTTAGTGCTGAAACTCCATGAAGGTCGTCCCCACGTCATCGATGCGATCAAAAATCAGAAAATCCAACTGATTATTAACACTCCTTCTGGAGAAGAAGCCCAAACTGATGCTAGATTAATCCGTCGCACAGGTTTAGCCTACAAAATCCCCATCATCACCACCATCGCCGGGGCTAAAGCCACCGTAGCAGCGATTCGTTCCATGCAAAATACGACTTTAGACGTAAAAGTCATTCAAGACTATTGCTCAAATCTGTAGATAAGGGTGTAGGGGTGTAGGGGTGTAGGGGGA
>JBODRP010000364.1:0-5009 GCA_050633005.1 Trichormus sp.
AGGCATTTCTAAATACAGTGTCCGGGCAAATCCTGCTCCACCTTCACCATGCTGCACCAAAATAAAATGCGTAATCTCTCGGTTAGTTAATGTAATTTTAGCTGCTTCTCATAACAGAGAAACATGGTTGAGGTCGAGTCCTGGCGGCAGACAAACGACAACACCCTTACCAGAACAAACTTGCAAGGCAGCTTGCAATTTAGCTGTTAATGGATAGTTATCTGTAGTGATTACCTGCCAATGTTCTGGAAGATGTTCACCCAGAGCAGAATTTTGAGATAGGGGACGACGTAATAATGGGCGGTGAATAAGTTCAACCGTGAAGGGACGAATCCACGCATCTAAACCTTGTGGCGATCGCTTTTGGGTATCAACGACTGAGGAATTAGCCGTAGTTAAGAGTTCCTGGAGAGCTTGGGCAACTTCCCCCACGGTAGCATTAGCGTAATGAGTCGGTGCAACCGGTGCAGCTAAACTCAAATTACGCGCCGCCTCAGCCACCAACTGTCCCACACTAATCGAATTGAGATGTAAATCACTCAATAATCGTAAATTATCTGTAACTGCCGTAACTGGCAGTTCTGTCCGTTGAGCAATTAATTCTTTAACTAAGTGGATTGGGGATTGGGGATTGGGGACTGGGGACTGGGGATTTAATTTTGAATTTTGAATTTTGAATTTTGAATTTTGAATTGATTTGCTCCCCTGCCTCCACTCACACGGGTTGACTAAAAACTTAGGTTGCCAATCTAAGTTAAATGGGCGAGTAAATCTATCAGCAAACAAGGCTTGATGGTTAATTGGTGTCCCCAAGGCAAAGGCTACTCCTACGGCGGTTAATAAGCCAGAGAGGGAATTGCTACCTGTATCTAGGGAGACTACAGGCACATGAAGAAATTCGCTGACTAAACCACTCAAAACCCTACCAGGGCCAACTTCTATCCACAAGTTTAAATCTCTAGCGGCTGTGCTGGCGGCTGCGATAAATTCTACTGGTGCGGTTATTTGCTCCATCAGCAGCGATCGCAAATCTGCATTTTTAGCTATTTCACAACCGCTAACTGTAGATATTACCTGCTGCTGTAATGGTTGAAAATCTACGTTGGTTAAATATGCGCCAAACGGTTCTACTGCGGCAGCAACCAAAGGAGAATGGAAGGCATGGGAAACTGGTAAATTTACGGCTTTCCATCCTTTAGCTGTGGCTTTAGATACAACTTGATTGATAGCGATCGCTGCACCAGAAATCACAGTTTGTCTGGGAGAATTAACACCGGCGATGGTCACTGTTTCCCCAGAAAGTATACTTGTTAACTGCTGTGCAGATGCTTGAATACTAGCCATTGCCCCTGTAGGACTGCCCATTTGAGACATTGCCTGTCCCCGCATGGTAGCCATTTTGACTAATGTGGCAGCATCATAAGCACCACCCCAATGTAGGGCAGTAAGTTCACCTAAGCTATGGCCAACAGCGATACTAGCTTTAATTCCAAGTTGTTCTAATATCTGTAACCCAGAGATTGCCCCTAATACAATTGCTGGTTGAGCTACGGCTGTGGCTTGATTGTCTGTAACTGGTGGTAAATTGACTTGGGTGTAAAGTTCGTCAATAGCTGCAAAGCGACGACACCAAGCACCACCATCTATATATACTGGTGAACCTTGTCCGGGGAATAAAAAGCCAATGCGGGGTTGAGTTGTCGCCGTGCCGAGAAACACCCCGGCGGCAATGTTGAGGCGATCGCTTACACCCTCTTGTAACCAAGATTTGAGGATTTCTAACCGATTAGTTAACTCACTGGGATTGTGAGCAATAATCGCCGCCCTAATTAATCCCCCAATTCCCACATTTTTCGCCATTTGGGCAGCTAAATCGATGATTTCGGCTCTCGATAATCGAGGGGCTATATCTAACAGATGTTCTATCTGTTGTTTCATCTGCTCTAAACTCTGAGCAGCAATCAAAATCAGTTCCACATCCTGAGATGAACTCAGCAGTAAACGTTCTTTTGTCGTTAATGTCTGGCGTTTGCTGGTATTTATTCCTTCTAAAACCACATGAGTATTAATGCCGCCAAAACCCATCGCACTCACACCAGCCCGTAATGGCAGATTCTGCTCCCAAATTTGACCTTGCTTTAATACCCGCAAAGCAGGTTTTGTACCACACAATTCTGGGTGTGGCTGATGACAACCTGTGGTTGGGGGCAAAATTTGCTGATGCAGTGCCATTGTAGCTTTGATTAAACCAGCAATTCCCGCCGCCGCTTTGGTATGACCGATATTCGCTTTAATTGAACCAATTACCGCCGCAGATGTTGCTTCCCGACGAGACACAGATAAAGCTTGCAGTTCTGTAGTATCCCCCACAGATGTACCAGTGCCGTGTCCTTCAAAATAACCTACGCTTTCTATGCCAAAATGGGCGCGGCGATAGGCGTGTTGTAGTGCTAGGACTTGTCCGGCAACTTCTGGGCGAGTAATGCCACCATTGCCATCGGAGGAAATCCCCCAGCCCCGAATCAAGGCGTAAATCCGGCGTTGTTGAGCAATGGCATCTTCATGCCGCATTAACACTACAAACCCGCAACCTTCACCGGGCAAAAACCCGTTAGAGTTAGCATCGTAAACTCGCATTTCCTCCTGGGCTAATGCTCCAGCTTTGGCAAAACCCACCAATTCAAAGGGATCTAAGCTCAAGTCAACACCACCAGCTAAAGCAATATCTAAATCACCCATCATCAGTGCTGTACAAGCTTGGGTAATTGCCAACAAAGAAGAACTACAAGCACCATCGACTGTATAACCACCTCCTTGCAAATCGAAATGATTGCAGATACGCCCGGCAATGGTGTTGGATAGGTTGCCTGCTAAGGTTTCTGCACCGATTTCAGGAAATGGAGCTTTATATTCGGCTTCCAGTTTTTCCAGAAATAAATCACACTGTTGTGATGTCCAATTAGCATCGATTAATGCTGTTTCTACTACGCGACGCACATAAGGCCAACGTAATCGCATAGTATTAGCACGGGAAAATTCCCCGGTTAAGGTATTACCTAAAATTACCCCTGTGGCTGACTTGGGTAAACCTTCACCATTAGTAAATCCAGCATCAGCTAAGGCTTGACTGGCAATATCTAAGGCTAACCAATGTACTAAATCAGCTGCTCGGAAGGTACTACCAACTACTCGAAAGCCCATTCGATCAAATTCGTAGCCTTCTAAAACTGCGGCTTGTGAACCATAGGTGCGATCGCTAGCATGGCGATCGCTAGCATAATAATCATCTAAATTCAGCCTTTCTGGTGGCATTCGCCGAAAGGCACAACGTTGAGCTAGGACATTTTCCCATAATTCCATCGGTGAAGCTGCATCTGGGTAACGGCAAGCCATGCCAACTATAGCGATCGCAGGTGTCATAGGTAATTTGTAATTGCTAATTCGTAATTCGTAATTGGGGGAGTTCCAGATCCAAAAATATCCAAACTGTAGGGTGTGTCAGTGCGATAGAAACTAATACCATTTCACAAAAAATATGATGCAAATGTAGGTTGGGTTGAGGAACGAAACCCAACACCTCAAAGTCTTGTGATTGTTGGGTTTCACTTCGTACCACTCCGTGGAAGCAAGCTACAACCCAACCTACGCATCTGTTTCATTCTTTTCATGAATTGGTATAACTATACTCAGAGATTATTCATACTGACGCACCTTACCCAACGATTTTTTTCCCTTATTTCGTTGGTATTAGGGATATGGGGGATTTTAGGGTGTTGGTGAAGACTTTTGTTGATGCTAGGTTGGTGAGGTAAAGGTTGATGCCTCTAAATATGCAAACTGTGGTGAGAGCAAAGAAAAAGCCAAATACTATATGATTCACCATCAGCAGTCCGTAAATAGCGGCTACAGCTGCACCGAACATGACTTGGTGTAATGGTTTGCTCGGTACTGTGCCTGGGTCTGTCACCATATAAAAGGTGAATAAGACAAAGGCCACACCTGTCATCGGTATTAATGCTATTGTAATTGGTGTATTAAATATCCAACTTCTCAAGAGGGCTTGGAGGATAAAACCCCCAACCCATCCGCCAATTAGAGGGATTTTTCCAGTAAAGCGACTGTTGAGGAATGTGCCAGAACAAACAATAATTGCTGGTAATATCCAATCTGCTGCACCACTCAGGTTTTCGGTGAATTGATACGGGGGAGCGATTCCCACCCAAGGAAATAATAAGAGGGTGACGCTAATACCAAAGTTGGAGGGGTTTAAAAAATGTCGTGTTTGTTTACCGACAGGAACACGAAAGACGGCTTTTGAGGCGATCGCTACAGCACTAGCAAAGGCTATAGGTAAAAGTCTCTCATTGGCATAGAGCAACATCGACACTGCTAAACCTGTAATGTGAGCAGAGAGGAGAAAATCTACTAGGTTTTGTATTCCTCCGCTAAAATGCGGAGAACGTTGGTTGATTTTGCTATCAATGATTTCTAGGAGTAGTTCTACACCATAGGCTGTAAATATTCCGACAAAGGGCTGTATCCAAGATTGTTCAAAGCCTAAAACTGTATGTCCTAGAAGATTGAGGATAGTAATTGCGATCGCAAAGCGGCGTAATCCTCCAAGGCGATGGGATTTATCCCAGGTGTTGTTTGCAATCATAGTGAATTTAGGATTAAGTGGAAATGCAGAGGTTAATGTTGGTTCAGTTGCTGGCTATGTAAGCGGATTTGTCTGATGACAACCGCCTACATAGCACAACATTTCTATGCCTTAATTGTTGGAATTAAGACACAGCTTGTTAATTCAGCTTGCGGGAATATTTCCTGCGGAAGAATCCACCAAATCCAACGCCTACAGCTAGGCCAAGCGTGGTCAGGGGTTCGGGGGTGGGTGTTGGAGGTGCAGGTGGACGTGGCAGTCGGTCTTTGCGAGCATTTGGTACTATTCCTACAATATGATGCTGCCATCCTGTCGAATCATGGGTAACCCTAACAACTTCTCCTTCACT
>JBODRP010000365.1:0-4975 GCA_050633005.1 Trichormus sp.
AAAAATTATTCAATCTTACTGAATAATGCTCAGGTGAATATTGCTGGTGATAATGGCAATGATAAAACTATTATCAATGGCTCTTCTTTGTTAGAAACTATTAAGAATAATGGGTCATCGGTGGAAGTTGTCAATAGCCGTTTTATTAGTCTGATGACTAATGAAAATCTAGTAATTAATCGAAATACTAGTGGTACTGGTTCATCAGGTGGAACTAGCAACACAAGCGGTAGTAATCTCACTTTGTCTAGTCTCTATGATAGAAACCAGACTTCTTCCAGTAATAGTGGTAGCTTGATCAATTCTTCATTACTGGCACTATTCTCTCGTTGATTATCCCACGGGTTTATTCCTCTAGTTCTTAGCCTTAAAGGTATGAACACCAGAGGATACTAACAAAAGCAAAATTTACTCCAATTGGGTGAATTTTGCTTTGTGGGTTTATTAATACTAGGACTTACTCACTTGCTACGATAATAAAACCAATTCGCAATTCGCAATTCGCAATTCGCAATTAATTCAGCCACCCACAAGGGGTGGGGTTTTTACCTACCTTGGGAAACAAGGATTTTTTCGCCCACCAGGGGCGAGGTTTTGAACCTATCTTTTTCCGATAAAGTCCGTTGATTGCCTCCCTACAGGTGCAATAAATTTGTTTTTCAGCAAAATAAAAAAATATTAGAGATGAGTCCTATTTAGTATCAGAGCTACTTCTTTAGCAAAGTAGGTCAAAATTAAATCAGCACCTGCTCGTTTCATGCTGGTTAAACTTTCTAAAATAATCTTTTTCTCATCAATCCAACCCATCTGGGCAGCAGCTTTAATCATGGCATATTCACCACTGACGTTATAAGCCGCAATCGGTAGTTGTGTATTATTACGGATGAGATGAATAATATCAAGATAAGCTAGGGCAGGTTTTACCATGACAATATCTGCACCTTCAGCAATATCTAAATTTACTTCTTTTAAAGCTTCTCTGGCGTTAGCTGCATCCATTTGATAGGTTTTTTTATCGCCAAACTTTGGGGCTGAATCTAAAGCATCTCGGAAAGGCCCATAATAAGCGGAGGCGTATTTTGCTGAATAAGCCAGAATACTTACATGAATGTAACCTGCTACATCTAAGGCTCGACGAATAGCCCCGACTCTACCATCCATCATATCTGAAGGTGCAACAAAATCAGCCCCAGCCTCAGCTTGTATTAAGGCCATTTTGACTAAGATTTCGACGGTAGGATCATTGAGAATAGTCCCTTGCTCATCAACTAAACCGTCATGTCCGTGGGTAGTAAAAGGATCAAGGGCGACATCGGTAATTACTACAATTTCTGGAACTGCTTGTTTAATAGCTTTGACGGTACGCTGTACTAAACCATCTGGGTTATAGCTTTCTGTGCCTGTGTCGTCTTTGAGTGATTCTGATATGACTGGAAAAAGTGCGATCGCATTAATTCCTAAATCAAATGCCTGCTTAATTTCTTCTAGTAACAAATCTAACGTATAGCGATAACATCCTGGCATTGACGAGATTTCGACTTTCTGCCCTTCTCCCTCCATCACGAAAACTGGATAAATCAAGTCGTTAACACTCAGTGTTGTCTCTTGCACCATCCGCCTTAAAGCAGCTGTACGACGCAGACGACGAGGGCGATGTACTAGGTTGTCAGTTTTCAGTAGGGATTCTTGCACTGTCATAATCAAAACGGTGATGATATTGATAACGATTATCATCTCATAAAAATCAGTTAACTAAGCACAGGCAACTTCCTGACTAGATATGACCTGTAACCGTAAAAATCAACAAATCACAGTTTAAAATCGCAAACCGACACCACCTTGAACAGAAACAGCAGCACCACCACCATTACGGTAGGCATCAAAAGCAATAATAGCGTTACCAAAAAGCACAGTATTACTGTTAGGAACAGCGTAATCAACACCCGGTTGTAAGGCAAAACTAATTTTGTCACCCACCGGAGAAGCACTGTCACCCCCAGTTAACACCAAGCCAGCACCTAAGTAAGCATCAGTTTGCCAATTCAGAGGCACATCATAGGAAACGGTAGGTACAACTGCCGTATTCTGACCAACTAAAGCTTGAGCGCGAAAAGAAATAGGTGCTTCTAACAGTTTGTAACGAAAAGCCAACACCCCGCCGACTTGTACACTATCAGTTATGCCCACAGCAGGCCCTATACCCACGTAGCTACCATATGCTACCTGAGCTTGTGCCGGCTGACTATTGACAGCCAAACTCAAAATTGAACTTGTTCCCAAAGCTGCCATTAAATGAGGTATATATTTCATTGCCAACTCCTCACACCATCTTGGATGTTCCAAGTTTAATTTAATACCTATATTAAAGGCAAAAGTAAATAATTAAAGGTTTGTAGTCAGAAGTTTAGTTCTCAAATAAGGACTAAAGTCCTTATTACAAACTTAATCTTAGTTTTTTACATTACTTAACATTTTTATGTAGGGTGTGTGACGCTACCAAAGTATTTGAACGTAGCCATGAAATTTATAGCGTCACGCACCAACTATAACTTACGGACACCGGGGATGAAGACCGCCTTGAGTACAAATGTATGCAAGTTGCCTAGAGTCTAAGTTTTTGGCTTGGGAAAAGTCTACACCTTTAACTACCGCAGATACTGAGCCGAGGTCTGGGGTTTGGACAAATTGATCTGCTGGGTCTTGTCTGTTGGGGGTGAGAATTGCTCCTTTGAAGTCAGCACCAGCGACGTTTGCACCTCTTAAGTCCACCAGACTTAAATCAGCATTTTGCAAGTTAGCATTTTCTAGCTGGGCAGATCGTAAAATTGCACCAGTTAGACGAGTTGCACTCAGGTTAGCATAGCTGAGATTAGCTCGTTCCAAGTCTGCGCCGGATAGGTCTGACGCTTGCCAATCAGTTTTGGTTAAGTTAGCAAATGATAGTTGAGTACCAATAGCGATAACCCGACCAAGACGCGCACCGTATAAGTTAGCGTCTTTAAATTTAGCGTCTCCTAAGTCTGCTCCTGTGAGGCTGGCATTTTCTAGAACTGCACCACGTAAATCAGCCCCGACTAATTGCCCACTGCTGAGGTTAGCACCCACTAGGCGTGCATTGGCTAAATTAGCTCGGTTGAGGGTAGCACGACTTAAATCACTTCCAGTCATAATCACCCGGCTGAGGTTAGCATCGGTGAAATTGGCTTGTTTCATCTGGGCTTGAGTTAAATCAGACACTACATCGTCATAGGTGTCTAAGCGTCCATCTTCACCAGGATGGCGGAAGCGGCTACCTTTAAAGTTAGCTTGGTCGAGATTTGCTGATTTAAACTTGATTCCTGATAAATCCGTATTTTCTAAAACTAAGTTAAAAAAGGAACTTCCAGGAGTACCACTTTGCCCTAGTTGCACACGGCTGAGATCCAAGCCTTGGGTTTGACCACTATAAACACTGAGAATTTTGTTGATGGTTTGCTGGTTAATTTGTAACCGCTTTTGTCTTACTTCTCTTTCTGGGGATGTGTTGCTGACAGACTGTAACTCACCTGCCAAAAACTGATTTTTATGGTGTAATTCTTGAATTGCAGGAATACCAATACTGGTGAGTGCTTGCTGAATGGTATCTATCAGAATAGGGTTAGTTTCGTTGACCATCATATCTGCCAAAAACTGGATAGACTGTTGGTCATTAAGACTACCCATAGCCAAAATTAAGCTTTGACGTTCTTGCAGGGTAGCGTTGGAATTTGGACTTAGTTGTTTAACAAGTGCCAAAAACTGTTGACTATTGATTTTTTGAGATTCCTGATTGCTTTGCTGAGTTTGGAGATAAACTTGTGTCCCGATTAAAGTTGCCAACACTGCCATCATACTTGTCAGTGCTACTCCAAACAAAGTGAGGCTGGGATTTTGCTGCATCCGTCGCCACAATGAGATTAAATTGCTGTTGTCTGGAGTAATGGCCATTGCTGTTGTTGCTAGTGCTGCATTGCCATCTGATACCACATTCTGACCAGTGCTAGCAGGTAAATTTCCGGCATTATTTGGAACATTGGCTGGAGGTGCAGAACGATGGGCATCAACAACATAAGTACCTGCTAGCCAATCATGTAATGCTTTGCGTCCCCGCCGTGCTGGTAGGGCTAGACCTTCACCTAGTACCATTAATACTGCTAAGGAGGTGAATAATCCTAAATTGGGGAAGGCAAAACTATAACGCCAGAGAATGTAGGCGATGGATACAGGTACAGTCAAGCGTCCCATACCTTCACGCACAAACACAGCCGCTAAACCTGGGGGTGTTCCTTCTTCGTTGACAACTTTGATACCAAACCAACGCTTAGGTAAGGTACTGCCGGTTTTAGCGAGTAAATATAATTGCCACCAAGATAGAACTGTAGGGGCGAGTAAAGCTACTGTCCATAGGAAATTCGTGGGACTAGCGACATTGCGAATCCCATAGCTGGCGGGTAATGCTAAAGGCCTGGCGATCGCTCTTTCTGTTACTACTAGCACAGGATTGAGTGGGACTCGATTAAAATTATTCAGAGAATTAATATACACACCCAAACCAAAGGGAACTAACCCACTAGCTGCTAATAGGGCAATTTCTGTAGTCCAAGCACAAAAGCGTCTAGTGACTAAGGAATTAGTTTTGACTGTAGTTTTAGTGCTGTTAGATTCATTAGTATGATTTTTTTTAACTATTGGGCTGGCCATTAGATAATTCCTGTTAATTTACTTTTAATTTAGTTTTCTGCTGCTTATAAGTGCTGAGTAGGGCATGGGGTAGAAAATTACCCTACACCCCTATAACCAGGGCTATTTATTCTGCACGTTACCCGATACAAAAAATTTGTATCCAACATACACTAAGCCGGCTAACAGTGCCAGACTTAGGGCAGAGAACACAAGTTTGAGTACCATTTGCACAATTGATAAGGCTAATAAGCCTGCTACCCCTACAAATACAATC
>JBODRP010000366.1:0-4972 GCA_050633005.1 Trichormus sp.
TCTTGATCAAGGTAATCAAATTCGTTTGGATGCTTGCGATTTAGTAATTCAAGATCAAGACAAGCGACGCTTAGATGATATCTCTGTGGCTATTGAACCGGGACAGTTTGTCGCTTTGGTGGGTGGTAGTGGTGCGGGGAAGTCTACTTTGATGCGTACCCTGTTGGGAATTGAGCAACCCACTCAAGGCATAGTTTATCTCAATGGTGAAAACCTGCGCCATAATTTTCACCTTTACCGCACCCATATAGGTTATGTTCCACAGGATGACATTATTCACCAAGAATTGACGGTGGAGGAAGTGCTGACTTACGCCGCTAAGTTGCGGCTACCACCAGATACGGATGTAGCGAATGTGGTGGCAAAGACTTTACAAGATGTAGAAATGTCGCACCGTCGCCAGGCTAAGGTATCCCAGTTGAGTGGGGGACAACGGAAGCGGGTTAGTATTGGGGTGGAATTATTAGCTGATCCCAAGTTGTTTTTCTTAGATGAACCGACTTCAGGACTTGATCCTGGTTTAGATAAGAAGATGATGCAATTACTGCGGAAATTAGCAGATCAAGGGCGGACAGTGGTTTTAGTGACTCATGCCACAGCTAATATTAAACTATGCGATCGCGTGGTATTTTTAGGACAAGGAGGACGGTTATGTTATTTTGGCCCTCCTGATGAATGTTTGCAATTTTTTGGTGTCAGAGAGGATTTTGCAGATATCTATAATCAGTTAGAAAACCCTGAAAATGTCATTGATCAGGCGATGAAATTTCACGCATCAGATGATTATCGATTTTATATTGAAAATCATCTCAGTCCCGGAAATCAAACCCCGCAGCGCAGTTTAATTAACTCTCAGGGTTCTCGCGCTTCCTTTTGGGGACAATTCCAGATTTTAGCGCAACGTTACTTGCAAATTCAAATGCGCGATCGCGTTAATCTGGCTTTAGCATTGCTAACCGCACCTATCGGCATTAGTTTAATGACTCTCGCCATTGGAGAAAAAGAACCCTTAGTATTAGCACAAACACCCGATCCTACCCTTGCACCTTTAGCCTTGCGAGTGTTATTTATTTTTACTTGTGCAGCATTATGGGTAGGACTTTCTAGCTCATTACAAGAAATAGTTAAAGAAGCAGCAATTTACCTGCGGGAAAGATTAGTTAATTTAGGTTTATTTGCTTATCTCAGTTCTAAATTAGTCATTCTTTCGGGTTTAGCAATTGTGCAAACTTTATTAATTGCAGCCGTAATTTTGATTTGTTTTCAAGCACCAGAATCTAATTTAGTTTCCTGGCAATTAGGATTAGGAATTACCACATTTCTCACCCTCATAACTAGCATTAGTTTAGGTTTATTAGTTTCCAGTTTTGTGAAAAACATTAGTCAAGCTAATAGTGCTTTACCACTATTATTGCTACCCCAGATTATCTTTTCCGGTGTTTTATTTAAAATGGAAGGTGCGGCTCAAATAGTTTCTTGGTTAATGCTCAGTCGTTGGTCTGTCGGAGCTTATGGTACTTTAGTTAATTTGAATAATCTAGTTCCTGATAATCTTCCTGCTCCCCAACCATTTGAACCCACATCTATTTATGAAAATACATTGTCTAATTTAAGTTTAAATTGGGGCGTTTTGTGCTTGCATACTATTGTTTATTTGACAGTGACGTTTTATTTACAAAAGCGGAAAGACATTTTTTAAGTAATAAGTAATAAGTAATAAGTAATGAGTAATGAGTAATGAGTAATAAGTAATAAGTAATGAGTAATGAGTAATGAGTAATGAGTTATTACTCACGTTTAATGTGAATTAAGTATTGAAACTTTTGTAAGTCCGTGGGTATTCACAAAACTATGATTGTGAGTGAGTCTTGAAACCTTTGTGGGATAAGAGGCGTTTCTAATTCACCATTTACACAAGTGTCACAATCAATGGTAGGTGCGTGACGCTATAAGTCTTATTACTACCTTCAAATCGTTTCGGAGCGTCACACACCCTACATCAATCAATTCAAAATTCAAAATACCCTACGGGAAGCAAGCTACAAAATTCAAAATATGCCAGTTCCATAATTCCTATTCACATCAAGCGTAATACCAATTCTCTATGAAGTTGCGCTAAATAAATGATGTAGAGACGTTGCATGCAACGTCTCTACAGTACAGAATAAAGTGCATCTTCATCAAGAAACGGTATAACTCATTACTTATTACTCATTACTTATTACTCATTACTTATTACTTATTACTTATTACTTATTACTTATTACTTATTACTTATTACTCATTACTCATTACTTATTACTTATTACTTATTACTCAATATTTTTCCTGCTGCTATTACTTAGCACCATTGATTAGCCATCTACTATTCTCGGCATCCCATAACAGAGAGAATGTTAAAGAAGAAGATGATTGTTTGCCAGATTTCATTAAATATGTTAACCGAGTAGCAACTGTAGCTGTGGCTGCATCAGATGCTATTAAACTACTTTCGTCAACTGTGACGCTTTCTACCTGTGTCCACCAGTCTACATAAGAAGTATAGCCTTGGGGGTGCAGGCTGCTATTTTGAAAACTAGGAGATAAAAGATTCCACGCGGTTTGATATTCACCTTGATTGATGGTTGCATAATAATTGTCGATCGCTTCTTCTGGTGAAGGTTGATTAACTTCGGTAGTCTCAGATGATGTATCTTCTGGTTCGATGGTTTCGGCAGGTGGTGGGGTATTTTGGGTTGTTTGCTGATTTGTGGTTGTTTCAGGTGCTGGGGGTGTGGCGGTGGGTTCTACATTTGTGTTGGTGTTATTGTTGGTTGTTAAATCATTAGTAGATGTTGTTGATGGTGTTACTGTGGTATTTGGTCTAGTCAAGGCAACACCAATTAAGACGGATGCACCAATTAAACCTCCAGCAATTAAACTACCAACCACTACACCCCGATTACCATTTTTTTGATTGACAGGTTGAGGAGATGGGGAAGATCCTGGACTGACAGCAAAGGTGTTAGGTAATGTCCCAGCCGGTGGAACTGTAGCTATTTGTGGTTGTTGATAGGGGGCGGTGGGGGGTTGTGGTTGCTGATAGGGGACGGTGGGGGGTTGTGGGTGTTGATAGGGGACAGTTGGTGGGAAGTTGACTGCACCGAGTTGCAAGGCTTCTAACATTTCCCTGGCGGTGGTGAAGCGTTCTCTGGGATGGTAGGCGATCGCGCGATCAATTACACCTGCTAATGTAGGAGTGACACTCAAGGCATATGTGCGCCACATAATTTCCCCAGTTTTGGGATCTGTTTCTAATTCCTGGGGTTGTTTCCCTGTCAGCAAATAAATTGCTGTCATGCCTAAACTATATATATCACTGGAATAGATGGGTCTACCTGCGGCTTGTTCACTAGGCATATAGCCCGGTGTGCCAATGACAATGGAACTGGTAGTATTACCTTGGGAATTAACTACTGTACCCATAGATTCCCGTACTGCACCGAAATCAATCAATACAGGTTTGCCATCCCGATGACGCACAATAATATTATCTGGTTTAATATCGCGGTGAATAATTCGCTTAGAATGGACGTACTCTAAAACGGGTAATAAATTTACGAGAATTTCTTGAACTAGGCTTTCGCTAAATACGCCTTCTTTACGAAATTTAGCTGTGAGGGTATCTCCTTCTACCCACTCTTGGATGAGATAAAACTGCTCATTAGATTGAAAATAAGCGTATAATGTGGGTATTTGGTCTGTATAATTGCCCAATTCTTCTAAAATTGCCGCTTCTCTCTGAAAACGCTCTTGGACGAGTTGGTAAATTTGCGGGTTATTGTGTATGGGTTTGAGTAGTTTGACTACACAACGACGGTGAGACGGCATTTGGGTATCTTCCGCCAAGAATGTTTCCCCAAATCCACCACTACCCAAAGTTTGAATGACTCGATAGCGATTTTCTAGCAGCGTTTCCATAAGTTGGTGTCAGTCAAGACAACGTGTTTGGTGTATACTTTAACCCATTTTCAGTATTTGACTATACTGATTGCAATAATGCGTTAGCCCAGGTTAACGAATTTATCTCTCCTAGTTGAATTGACTCATGCAACGCCTTGAAATTGATTAAGAATTTGGTTAACGAAAGTTTTCCTGTCGATAGGTGGAGTCTGTTCGCTTTCTTTCCTTTGTACCTTTGCGCCTTTGCGCCTACCCTGCGGGAACGCCAAGGGCGAATGCGTGAGACAAATTCATATTCTCAATCAGCAACGCGTCTAATTTTACTGTTGATGCGATCGCTAATGAAATCAGTGAATACATTCATTGATGGAGATACCCCAAACCCCACACCCTTCTTATACCAATCCTCTATGAAGTTGCGCCAAATAAATGATGTAGAGACGTTGCATGCAACGTCTCTACAGTACAGAATAAAGTGCATCTTGATCAATAAACGGTATTAGAGCCTTTCTGTTTTATCAATCAACCATAGTGGAGATGATGTTTCTCTCTTTAAGAAGAAACGCAGAGATTGAGAGATGTTTCTGCCTGATGTTGTGGAATAAGAAACTTGAGCATCTACAGTTGCTGTATCGTTAGTTAATTCTTGACTAGTCAGTTGTTGAATTTCTGCATATTTGACTTGTTGCCACCACTCTCTAAATGAATTGAAACCAGTATTATTTTGATTTTCTTTTGATAAGTAATTCCAGGCAGCTTCATATTCACGTCGATTTATATGTCCGTAAAAATGCTGGATAACTTTTTCTGGTGATGGTCTTGTTGCAGGAATTACTGTAACTTGAATAACTTGCTCATTACGTTCTACTTCCATTGGCAAAGGATTGCCGATTGTGCTATTTCCTATTACTTTTAGTGCTTCTTCAATTGTGGCAACACTTTGATTATAAATATTGCGAATTATATCACCTACACGCAATCCTCCAATAGAGGCTGGATATCCCGGCACAACTGTAACTACTAAAACTCC
>JBODRP010000367.1:0-4938 GCA_050633005.1 Trichormus sp.
CCTGATTGGCAATTTCATATCATCGGCCCAATTGCTAACTTACCGAAACAAGCCAATATCATAGCTTATGGAGAATTACCTTTTGTAGATACAATTCCTTACATTAAGTATGCAGATATTGCTCTTCAGACTTTGAGTTATAGTCCTGGTAGTGAATCTTTCACTGATAGCTTGAAAATAATTCAATATACTTACTGTCAATTACCGATCATTGCTCCTAGTTATTTATCATCTTCTAGGTCTCATGTTTTTTATTATGAACCCAATGATGCTAACAGTATTTATCAGGCTTTAATTGCAGCAGAGAATTATGAGCGATCGCAAATTAAAACTGACGATATTTATTCTTGGGAGGAATTAGTGTCAAAATGGATACAAATTTTGCAATAAATCAACTATCAAGGGTCAGCTAACTGATCAACTCTGGATCAATTTCTTGAGTACGCAAATACTCAGCTAGTCTATCCGCCCGTTGACGCTCCTGTTCTGCCCGTTGGCGTTCTTGTTCTGCCCGTTGACGCTCCTGTTCCGTCCGTTGGCGTTCTTGTTGTAACTGTTCTGCTAATTCTGTCGGGATGAGTAATTTCTCACCCGTATCTAGCCGATAAAATCCCAATAATTCCCCCTCGACTGTCACCCGCAATTGTAAAGGTTGACATATCCCATCAGTAATTAACTGATAAGTCTCACCCTCTAAGCTATATCCTCTTAACTTTTCTGGTATCCATTCCCCTTTAGGGTCAAATAACCAATATTCTCCAATTCCTAACTGTTCATACAGGTTTTTCTTTTGTTCTTGGTCTTGTTTTTGCGTTCCTTGGGAAGTCATCTCAAATACTACCTGGGGAACTTGTCCTTCTTCCCAGACTTTATAACTATCTCGACCTCCAGGTGGTACATCAAAAATTACCATCACATCCGGTGCTACCCTGAGTCTAGGAAAACCTTGAGCATAGTAAAGGAATTGGTTGGCTAGGACTGTGGCTTGTCTGCCTGATAGGTATTGTTTGATTACTTCTAAGGTGGTGAGAATTGCGTAGAGGTGGATGTAGGATTCTGCCAAGGGTTCACCGTCTGAACAGGGATATTCAATGTTGGGATTAACTAATTTGATGGTTGTGGTCATAGCTACCTGTTGCTAGGGTAGGTTGTCTGGATCTATTCCTTGAGTACGCAAATACTCTGCCAGTCTATCAGCCCGTTGACGTTCTTGTTCTGCCCGTTGACGCTCTTGCTCTGCCCGTTGACGTTCTTGTTCCGCCCGTTGGCGTTCTTGTTCTACCCGTTGGCGTTCTTGTTCCACCCGTTGACGTTCTTGTTCTACTTTCTCATTCAATGTTGGTAGCCAACCTCCTGCATTATACCAACGCAACCATAAACCATTTGTCTGCTGATAAATACCTTGCCAAAGACCTAAACCTAACTCTAACTCTTCCAACCAAAATCGCTTTTCTGTTAAAGATATGGCCTCATAACGCGTACCATTAAGCCGAAACGCCCGCAAATTATTTTCATAGCGATCATAGACAACATAATAAGGAACGCGCAAAATCTGTTCATAAACTTCCCACTTGCTCGGAGGTTTATTTACTTCTCGTAGTGTTGTTCCTAAATCTTCCTGTTCTGTACCTGGGGAAAGTAATTCCACTATTAAAAATGGCGTAACCCCTTCTTGCCAAATGACGTAACTTAAACGTAAGTTTTGCTGTTGACTAGCATTCGGTACTCCTAAAACCATGTACCAATCAGGACGCTTGTACCACAAGGTATGGCGAGGATCATAATAAAGGTTTAAGTCACTAGCAAGTAAAATTCCCTCTGGGGAATAGTTAGGAGGCTGACAAGTCTCAGTCAGTAAATCTGCTTGTATGCAATGAAATTCGTCTGGCAAGCCTGATTCCCCTACTAATTCACTGGGTAAATCATACATCGTTGGCATGGTTTCTTGTGGCGGACGAGGTGGATTGGTTTGATACATGATTACTACCTCAACGATATCAAGTCCCAGTTTTGACTTAACTCAAACTATTGATTTAATTTTAAGCTTTTGAGTAATAGTCGCCTAGGAGTTATTTAATTTTGACCTTTTTCCCCCTGCTCCCTGCTCCCTGCTCCCCTGCTCCCCCGCTCCCCTGCTCCCCTGCTCAAGAGCTTTTTCATTCCCAATCCCCAAATCCTATAACCGATGAGTACCAGATTCGGCTAAACTAAATCTTGGTTTATTGCGTTTTATGTAGGCATGGAAATCGGACAAAAGGTTAAGGTATTTCGTTTGCGCGATCGCGTTTCTGCTCCCATCGCTAAGAAACTAGGTCAAGTTGGGATTATCGAAGGCTACAAAGTCACTGATGGCCGGGGCATTGGGGTAGTGGTGAAGTTTGATGATAATACTTCCACTTGGTTTTTTGAAGATGAAATCAAGGCAGTATAGTCACAGCAACTCCAGGTAGAAGCTAAGGTTATCTGCCTAGTGCTAAGTTGGAGTTGAAAAAATCGGCGGTAATTGGAAATCAAGATAATGTCCCAGATATTGACATTTTTGGGGGAAAGCAGCATCGCTCGGACTAAAATAGCGATCGCTGCTGCTAAGTTATTGGCTAGTCAAGGTAAGCGGGTACTTCTAGCAGGATTGGCAGAACCTGTATTATCCATGTTGTTAGATCACCCCCTCACACCTAACCCCCAAGAAATTGCACCTAATCTAGAAGTAGTACAGTTACAAACTTCTGTACTCCTAGAGCAGAATTGGGAAGAATTGAAAAAACTGGAAGGGCAATACCTCAAAACACCTATCATCCAAGATGTCTACGGTCAAGAACTGGTAGTGTTACCAGGCATGGATCATGCTCTGGCTCTCAATGCTATCCGTGAATATTATGCCAGTGGTAAGTATGATGCAGTTATCTACAACGGTACAGGTGACGCATCTACCCTACGGATGTTGGGTTTACCAGAATCTTTGAGCTGGTATGTCCGACGATTTCGCCAATTAGTAGTCAACTCTGATCTAGGTAAAAATATTGCAGAATCAGTCTTGGTTCAACCTCTAATTAACAGCCTATTCAATTTCAACCCAGGAGCAGATAACTTTAGTAACCCTATCAATCAATTCAATAATTTCTTAGATAAGGGAAAAGCGGCTCTAGCTGACCCCCAGCACGTAGCCGCTTTCTTAGTAACAACAGCAGACCCCTTGGCAGTGGCTAGCAGTCGTTATTTGTGGGGCAGCGCGCAACAAGTGGGTTTAACAATTGCTGGTGTGATTCAAATCTCTGCTGAAGCCAACACCAACTTAGCAGCAGAATTTACACCCTTAAATGTTACTGTTGTTCCCGACTTGACAAATGGTAATTGGCAACCACTAATTAATGCTTTACCCAATTTTGTCGAGCAAGCACTACAAGCCCCTGCCCCCATGACTATCGATGTCCACAACCTCCAGGTACGGTTATTTTTACCTGGATTTGATAAAAAACAAGTCAAACTCACCCAGTATGGGCCAGAAGTCACCGTGGAAGCAGGCGACCAACGTCGCAATATCTTCCTTCCACCTGCACTGAGTGGTAGACCGATAACTGGGGCTAAGTTTCAAAATAATTATTTGATCATTTCTTTTTAGGGTATGGGGTATGGGGCATGGGGCATGGGGCATGGGGCATGGGGCATGGGGGAGGCAGTGCGGTCTTGGGGTCTCCCCAAGTGGAGCAACTGCCGTCATGGGGCATATAGAAAGTTACGTCTGATGTGAATTAGAAACGCCTCTTATCCCACAAAGGTTTCAAGACTCGCTCAAAATCACAGTTTTGTAAATATCTACGGAATTACAAGCATTTCAAGACTTAATTCACATTAAACGTAAGTTTTAATTCCCAATTCCCAATTCCCAATTCCCAATGCCCAATTCCCAAATCCCAAATTCAAAATTCATAATTAATTTTTATGTCAGAACTAACTCCCATAACTCCCGATGCTAATTCTGAGGCCAGTGACCGCACTGCTAAAACCCGGCAGTTACTGGGAATGAAAGGTGCAGCACCAGGGGAAACCTCGATTTGGAAAATTCGCTTGCAATTAATGAAGCCAATTACCTGGATTCCCTTAATTTGGGGTGTAGTCTGCGGTGCGGCTTCTTCTGGTAACTACACTTGGAGTTTAGAAAATGTCCTGAAAGCTGCTGCTTGTATGTTGCTGTCTGGGCCATTACTGACGGGTTATACTCAAACCCTGAATGATTTTTATGATCGGGAAATTGATGCTATTAATGAACCCTATCGCCCCATACCCTCCGGCGCAATTTCTGTACCCCAGGTAGTGAGTCAGATTATTTTCTTATTTCTGGCTGGTATTGCCTTAGCTTTTGTGTTGGATTTATGGGCAGGTCATGAGTTTCCCAATGTCACAGTTTTGGCAATATTTGGTTCTTTTATCGCCTTTATCTACTCCGCACCACCTTTGAAACTCAAACAAAATGGCTGGTTGGGTAACTATGCTTTGGGTGCTAGCTATATTGCTTTACCTTGGTGGGCAGGTCATGCTTTATTTGGGGAACTCAACTGGAAAATCATGGTTCTCACCTTGATTTACAGCTTGGCAGGATTAGGTATTGCCATTGTCAATGATTTTAAGAGTGTAGAAGGCGATCGCCAACTCGGTCTACAATCTTTACCTGTAATGTTTGGTATCGACAAAGCCGCCTGGATTTGTGTGGTGATGATTGATGTTTTTCAAGGCTTGATAGCTGCATATCTCGTCACTATCCATGAAAATTTGTATGCAGCAATTTTGGTACTGTTAATCATTCCTCAAATCACCTTCCAGGATATGTACTTTCTGCGCGACCCCTTAAAAAATGATGTGAAATACCAAGCCAGCGCGCAACCATTCTTGGTTTTAGGGATGTTAGTAGCTGGTTTAGCATTAGGTCACGCTGGAATTTAA
>JBODRP010000368.1:0-4929 GCA_050633005.1 Trichormus sp.
TGGGAGTTGGGGGTGGCATTTCCTGTCTATTTGCTTTGGTATCAGCTGATTTACCCTCTGGAGACCACATAGGTTTGTTAGCTTGGTATTTCTTTCATATTCTATGTTGGTATTAACTAGTTAGCAGTCAATAAATATACTGGTTAAATTATTTAAAGTCAAATTAACTACCAAGTGAGAGATAGGAGGCGGGGGCAGGGGGTAGGGGGTAGGGGGAGACAAGGGAGACAAGGGAGAAGATGTGTTGGGTTGATTCACATATTGGGAATGCGAAGTATTGGTTGTAACACTGGGGAAATACTTCGCAATCTGTTGTATGAATTTAACGGGAAATGGTTATTCTTGGTTTCTGATAGCTTGGGCGGCGAGGTAGACTTTTGTCCATTCACCCATGACTTGATGGGGTTTGAGTGGTAGTTGTTCGGCTATGGCTTCTATGGAGTTACCAGCTTTGCGTAAAGCTAGGATTTGCTTACCTATGGGAGTTAACTTTTGTTCAAGTTCCTGCCATTGGTTGGGGGTTAAACCTAAATTATTTTCTTCTAAGGAAATTGATAGCCAACTATTGACGAGTTCTGCTTTACCTTTGAGGGCAAAGACACGCACGGCGTGATAGCTAATTTTTTCTCGTAGGCGGTAGATTTCTTTGATGGGTTTGTTGAGTTTTTTGGCGATTTCATCTTGAGATTTGCCTTGGAGGTAGAGTTTTAGCCACTCTACTGCTTCTTTATCTAAGTTTTCTTGTAAATAGTTAGCAAATTCTTCTTGGACTGTTTGCCGTAGTAGTTGTTGTTCTTCTAATTGTTGTGCTTCTTGATATTCTGCGATCGCCTGACTATCTACTAAGTTAACTCGATTATCGCTATCATCTGTTAATACTTCTTCAGAAACTAGCCTTACTAAGTCACTACCTGGTACTTGGGTTAACCCACCACGTTGAGAACGGCGGAGATAGTTAACAAAGCGATAGACTAACAAGGGTTGATTCCGTACTGGTCGTAAGCAATACTCTTCTGTGGCGGCAAATAATAAAGTATCTTTTAGGCGTTTATCTAGGGCAATTTCAGCAATGTAAGCCATTTGCTGCTGCATATAATTATCATTTTGCAGTAGTTCTTGCAGGATTTCTTGTAAAACATCGATCACAGTACGCTGGCGATCTCGACTGAGGGAAATCCAGGTTTGGATTTTATTGCGTAATGTTGCCACGCTCCCTAAACGAGTGATCAAGTTACGATAAGCGCGTTCTCGTCCTACACCTAAGTAACGTTGGGTTAAAATTTTCCAGCGATATTCCATCGCTTGTTTAGCAATCTCAAGTTCCTTGGGGTTGAGCAGATCAAACCGTTGTAAATCACGCCCTAACAGCCAGAGAACAATGCTTTCTCTAGCGGTGACACTTAGACTTTGTTCTGGACACTCCGCAGCTAGCCGCTTGCGCCAAAATTGCGCTAGTTTTTCTGCTTCCGTTGCCATAGTGAGATTGTATTCCTCAAAACCCTGCTTTAAAGTTTGCATCACAACCCCCTTTGATCCCACTCAAAATAATTAGCCAGCACTTGCTTGTGAGTCCATCATGTGGATGAAGACTTCTCAACCATTCCATTGTTATTACGTCTAAATTCACTAACTTTATGCAGGAATTTACTTAAAATTATGGCGATCGCTAGTTTATAACTACCGGAAATTACCGTATATCAAGCATTTCCCTCAATTGAGTCGAAGTTAAACTTTTGTATACTTCCCTGTGGTCAGGATGAACAAGTAGAGGATGGGCTTTTATGATCAAAGGGTTGAGAAAACGTAACATTTTACGACTATTGGAAGGATTTAATCGGAATTACCTCCATTAAAGACACTGTTTACAGCCTAAAAGTTTCGCTAGACAAACTTTCCTTTGAGAATCTGAAAATTTTGTAATATTTCTTGTCACTACATTACCTAGCGTATTTAAAAGAATACAATCTTCAACTCCGTTTTAAAATTGATGTGGATCAGGCATTATCAGTCATCAGTGAACAGTTATCAGTTACTTGATCATTGTTCACTGATTTAATTTCCTTATCTCCTTTTACAGACCGAAACTATTACATCTAATTGTGTAGATTGGCTCTAACGTCCGTTAGACGAGCGAATGATGGGGTTTTCTACCGAGTCCCGATATTGTTGAACTGCTTCGGTGTAGCCAATTGGTAGAACAGCTTCCACGTTTTCATGGGGACGGGGAATAATTACCCAAGATTCTAAAGTGCCACCATGAACATTTTGTGCTGCTTCTACACCAGCGGCCATAGCAGTTTTAACTTCAGAAACGTCTCCCCGAATATTGACTGTAAAACGCGCACTACCCACTCTGATATACCCAACTAGGGTAACTCGACCAGCTTTAACCATTGCATCTGCTGCGGCTAATACAGCAGGAAAACCCTTAGTTTCTAAAGCTCCAACTGCTTGTAGTGACATTATTAATCTCCTGTATGAATAAAATTATGGGTTTGTTGGTGTATCAGTGAATTGTACGAAGTTTCGCTACAAATTTTGATGACGAAATTGCTTAGAACATTCGGAAAGGCTCAGATTGTTGGGTGAAGTGGATTGGTAAAATTGCTTCCACGTTGTCTGGGGGATTGGGAACTATATAATGGGTGATCACTTCACCACCATAAGCTTGTTCACCTGCTTCAATCCCAGCTGCAACTGCTGTTTTTACTTCAGCAACTTGTCCTCGAACGGCAACTAACAAGCGCGCACTTTCCGCTTGCCCATAATACACCAGTGTGACTGCGGCAGATTTCACCATTGCATCTGCTGCTGCTAACACGGCTGGAAAACCCAAGGTTTCAATTACGCCAACCGCCATTGGCATGGCATCAGCTCCTATCAATAATAAGTAATATTAATTTTACGAGGCTTTGTCCCTTTTTTGACAAAGGAGATATTTTTCTCTGTTGCAGAATTTAACCTTAATTGCTTACAGACTATTTATAAAGTAAATATTAAGTAGGGGAGGCAAAAAGCGGTGTGGATTTTCCTCCCGCTTTATTGCCGTTGTGTTACGGCAGTGTGAGGATTTGAGTATCAGCGAAAGTATGAATTGCCGTAACGCACCATAATCACACGGTGCGTTACGCGTTGCTTTAACGCACCCTACAATTTAAGCTTTACTTTATAAATCATCTCTTACAACCTGATTTCAATTCTAATCAGGTTAAAATTACATCTTTAGTGCGATCGCTACATACTATAGGACTTATACCAATTCACAATGGACTAACGTCCCGCTCCGCTCTAAGCGTAGCTATGCCGCAGGCTTTACGCAATTAAAAAACTTAGATCCAGCAAAGCTTTCAGGGTTTACATCTGTATCAGATTTTTCATGAAATGGTATTATGCAAGTGTCACAATCGATCGTTGGTGTGTGATGCTATAAGTCTTTTGACTACGTTTAAATACTTTTGCCGCGTCACGCACCCTACTACCTTCTTGCCTCTGCTACATAAAATCTTATTCAGCCCAAACATAAAATAGCAACTACTATTTCTAGCTGGGAAGAATTATTAATATAGAGTAACGGAGAGAGAGGGATTCGAACCCTCGTTGAAGTTGCCCCCAAACAGCATTTCCAGTGCTGCGCCTTCAACCACTCGGCCATCTCTCCAGGTATCACGATTTACGATTGTAATATGAAATCCCAGAAAATGCAAAGATAAAGGAAGAAATTTTTTTTTGTTTGATTCTGAAAGTCCCAAAACCAAATTTAAGATGTCCGACACATACACGATTAAAATACGCGATCGCGCCACTGGTAAAGAGTACAGCCTACAAGTCCCTGACGACCGCTATATTCTCCACTCTGCGGAAAATCAAGGGGTAGAATTGCCATTTTCCTGCCGTAATGGAGCTTGTACCACTTGCGCCGTCCGGGTAATATCGGGGGACATATATCAACCAGAGGCGGTAGGCTTATCTTTAGAGTTGCGTCGGCAAGGTTATGCTTTGTTGTGTGTCAGTTATGCCCGTTCTGACATAGAAGTAGAAACCCAAGACGAAGATGAAGTCTACGAACTCCAATTTGGCCGCTACTTTGCTAAAGGCAGAGTCAAAGCTGGTTTACCCTTAGATGAAGATTAGTAGGTAAATCAGTTGGTAGTAAGGACTTTAGTCCTTAACCCTCGGAATTTTAGATTTTAAATTTTGGATTTTGGATTGAATCTAAAATCTAAAATCCAAAATTTAAAATTGATTAACTGATAACTAATCACTGATAACTGATGATGCTCCCCTACCTCACAAATTGGTTGCGAAAAATTGCTATTGTCGCTTGCTTATTACTCTTAATTGGTTGTCAAGGAAAAAATCAGCCTGAGAGTAATCAAAAGCAGGTGAGAGTGGCGCGGGTGGTGAGTGGCCAGACTTTGGAAGTGGTGGGGATGGCGGAACAACCCACCTTAATTTCCCAGGTGCGGTTAATTGGTGTAGATGCACCAGACTTGCGTCAGTATCCTTGGGGAGAAGAGTCTAAAGAACTTATGGCGAAGTTGGTGGGGGATTTAGAAAAACCAGTGATGTTGGAATTTGATCTAGAAGCGCAAGATAAAATTGGTCGAACCATAGCCTATGTATGGAAAGATAACCAGTTGTTAAACGAACAAGTGATCAAACAAGGATATGCTTTATTTATAGAGCGATCGCCTAATCAAAAATACAATCAACGTTTAGAACGCGCTCAACAATGGGCGAGAATCATGGGCAAAGGCATCTGGAATCCTGAAAAACCCATGCGTCAAACTCCGGCTGAGTTTCGGCGGTTGAATCGCTAGTCAGTATTACAGCACTTTTGAAGTAAGTGAGGTACACCAGGAGTAATAAGTAGTGAGTAATAAGTAATAAGTAATAAGTAATAAGTAAATTTCTTACTCATTACTCATT
>JBODRP010000369.1:0-4862 GCA_050633005.1 Trichormus sp.
ATAAGAGCTTTCTACAGAAATTTAGTTATCAGTTATCAGTCTGAGGAAAGCAACCTTGATCAATTTTCACTGTTTACTGATGCCATATCTCAATATCTTGGACAGTCATCACACCTTCACCACTTAAATCTTTAGTTATAGTACCTTTCTTGGAATTGAAAATTGAGATAAAAATAGAAATTAATGGTTTAGAATTTCATTATGCCCGTAATTTTTACTTAACTATCAGGAAATAAATTTCTTGTCATAAACCACTATATCCCAACAATGATTTTACTAGATATTTATAATTGCTTTTTTGATTGCTGCTATCAAATTTGTAAGTAAAAACTCCAACTAATGTTAAATAATGGTGTAGGATTTATAGCAATTGACATTTGATAGTTGACAGTTGAGGCTTGACTAATTTAATTACTGAACAATCATCATAAATTAAGACTGGCAAGAAGATAAAACTGGTAAGAAATAGCATTGCCAATATTCGTTACTCATGAATCGAATTACCAAATTCACAATGTCACCGGACGGATAATCTAGAGTAGAAGTTTCCCAAAGATTCGTCAAACACGGCATTAGGCATTGGTGTCAAATCTCCCTTGTCTCCCCTGTCTCCCCTTCTCTGCGTTCGCGGAGCGTGTCGTAGACAGAGGCTGCGCCAACGACTGCGCTCAGGGCAAGCTTGTCTCCCTTGTCCCCCTGCTCCCCTGCTCCCCTGCTCCCCCTGCTCCCCCTGCTCCCCCTGCTCCCCCTGCTCCCCTGCTCCCCTGCTCCCAGTCCCTATTCTTCTAAGATCAGCTGCTCTGAATTTTGTACTGGTTTATCTGATTCAGGAAACACAAACCTTAATAGGGGAGGAGCTAAAAAGGTTGTGAGGATAACCATCATGATAATTGCTGCCCCCAATGATGGGGAGAGAATGCCACTGGCAGCACCGACACCAGCAAAAACCAATCCGACTTCACCTCTAGGAATCATACCCACACCAATAGCTAGGCGGTTAATTTGGGATTGACCAAAGACGCTCAAGCCTGTGATCACTTTACCGAGAATTGCTACGACAATCAGGAAAATAGCCATAATTAAACCTTCTCGGTTGGTGGGAATAGCTGGGTTTAATACTCCTAGGTCAGTTTTTGCACCTACAGTTACGAAGAAGATAGGCACTAGCATATCAGCAATCGGGGAGACTTGCTTTTGTAGTTCTTTGCGCTTATCTGTTTCTTCTAAGACTAGACCGGCGGCAAATGCGCCAAGGATGGCTTCTAATTGAATAACGGCGGCAAAGTATGCCATGATAAAGGCGAAGATAAATGCTGGTATGACCAAACTGCCTCTTGTCTTGAGGGTATTAGCGATCGCCACAAATATTTTGTTGAATATATTCCCCAGCAGAATTGCACCCAACAAAAACCCACTGGCACTAATAATTAAATAAATTACATTACCAACATCTACTGCCCCATCTTTGGCAAGACTAGCTACTACCGCTAAAACAATAATTCCTAGTACGTCATCAATTACCGCCGCACCTAAAATAATCTGTCCTTCTTTGGAATTAAGCCGCCCTAATTCTGCCAGCACTTTGGAAGTGATGCCAATACTAGTAGCAGTTAAAGCTGCACCTGCAAAGATGGCGGGTACAGCGTCAATACCAAACAAAGTCATTAAGCCTAATGTACCTGCGGCAAAAGGTACTGTGACTCCTACAAAGGCTACGACTATAGCTTGAATACCGACAGCCATCAACTCTTTTAAGTTTGACTCCAAGCCAATTTCAAATAATAGGATGATCACACCCAACTCAGCCAATACAGAAACTACTTCTGACTGAGCCGCAAATACTGTTGGTGTCGCTTCAGAACTCAAACCAGCTGTAGTTTGCAGAAAACTCATAATTACGGAATAGGAGCTATCTGCACCACTTTCTGGAAAGACTAATAGATGTAAAACAGACACCCCGACAAATACACCACCTACCAGTTCCCCCAAAACAGGTGGTAAACCTACTCGGTTCGATAACTCTCCCCCAACCTTACTGGCGAGGAAAATAACTACTAAATTCAGTAGCACGGCAGCTACTACCGTTGAACTGTCTGCGGCTGTATTTGTAGTTGCCAACAGAGGAAGACAGAGGTTGATTGCACTGAAAAACTGCATTTGCTCGGCGTTGTTAGGTGAATATCCTTTCTTCCATTGTTACTTGTTGATCAGACAAGATTGGTAACACCTGTTAATTCCATAAGATATTGCCAGTAAGTATCAGATACAGGCACTACAGATAATCTGGGAAGTCGCAGTAAATCAAACTCTGTAAACTTCGCTGTTTGTTTAATCTGGGATAGATTAACAGAGTGAGGAACTCTTTGCAATGGTCGCAAATCTACAACTACCCGCTTGCCATCATTAAATGCTGGATCTGGATAAGGTGGACTATGGATTTCAGCTATACCGATAATTTGCCGTTCTTTACCAGTGTGATAAATCAATGCCAAATCCCCAGGCTGCATTGTTCGCAGATGTTTAAGTGCTAGGGGATTGTTCACACCATCCCAAACTGTACTACCATCACGTTCTAAATCAAAGTATGAGTAATTGTCTGGTTCAGTTTTGAGTAGCCAATATGCCATGAGAGGATTCCTAATTTGGGGTGTAGGGGTGTGGGGGTGTAGGGGTGTAGGGGTGTGGGGTTGGTGATTTTATATGGTATCTGGAGTTCAGTATTTTTGATGAAAAAGTTTTGGGTGTAATTTTTAGTTTCAAAAAATGTAACGGTTGTCAAGTTTAACGATCGCAATGTCACAGTAGAAACATACAAATTGTGTATGTCTACAAATTGAAAGAGGAGTGTAAACGTGATGTCTACAGCTAGAGGTACTTTCTTGGCTTCTGTGTGGCGTGGTGGCAAGTTTTGGCGCACTCTACCGTTAGTTTTGCTGGTATTTGTGACTTTGGGACAGCCAGGGATAGCGCAGGAACAGCAAAGGTTATTGCGTACTCTCACTGTCACTGGCAGGGGAGAAGAATCAATTCCTACAACTATTTCTGAAATCAGCTTGGGGGTAGAAATTCAGGGTAAAACTGCTCAGGAAGTGCAACAAGAGGCAGCTAAAAGATCATCGGCGGTAGTGGCTTTTCTCAAAAGTCGTAATGTGGAAAAGTTACAGACTACGGGAATCAGACTGAATCCAGTTTATAGTTACACCAATAATGTACAACGAATTACTGGCTATGCTGCTAGTAATACGGTGAGCTTTCGTATAGCTACAGAGAAAGCAGGAATATTATTAGATGAAGCGGTGAAAGCTGGGGCGACACAAATTAATAGTATTAGATTTGTGGCTACTGATGAAGCGATCGCAGCTGCTAGGCAAGAAGCGTTAAAGGAAGCAACTCAGGAAGCTCAAAAACAAGCTGAAGCGGTTTTTAATGCCCTCGGCCTCCAGTCTAAGGAAGTCGTTAGTATTCAAATTAACGGTGCAAGTGCGCCACCACCACCAATGTTATATCGTGCCGAAGCCTCTAAATTAGCTAGTGCGGATGCTTCCACCCCTGTAATTGGTGGGGAGCAAGAAGTTGAGGCCTCTGTGACTTTGCAAATTAGTTATTAGCATATCAAAACATATCCTTCATTCCCCGAATCCGCGCAAATGTTTGTATGGGATCTGTGCTATTAGTTGCTAGTTGTAGTGCTGGTTGCTCCCAACGTAAAAAGGGATTTGTCAGCTTTTCTATGCCTAACATTGAGGGTATTGTAGGTTCTTGGCGACTGCGTTGTGCTTTGACTTCGTAGCTACGTTTTTGTAGTTCGGTATTATTACCATCTACAGTCAGAGCAAATTGTAAATTTTTTAAGGTGTATTCGTGGGCGCACCAAACACGGGTATAATCTGGTAAAGACCTAAGTTTACTAAGAGATTCTACCATTTGCGCGGGTGTGCCTTCAAATAAACGACCACAACCACCAGCGAATAAAGTATCACCGCAGAATAATTCCCCTGGCTCATTGGCTGTGGCGGGAGGGAAGTAGTAAGCTATGTGAGCGCGGGTATGTCCAGGGACAAAGATCACTTCTGCTACTCTATCAGCAAATTTGACGCGATCGCCTTCTTGCAAAAATACCTCTTGTCCTGGGATTCTCCCTTGATCTGCTGCACCGCCATAAACTACAACTTGGGGAAATTTTTGAATTAAATCACTATTACCACCTACATGATCATGATGGTGGTGTGTATTCAAAATTGCCACTAATTCCGCATTCAACTGTACAAGTTGCTGAAGAACTGGTTTAGACTCTGCCGGATCAACAACAGCCGCAATCTTTTGTTTATCGTCATACAGTAGAAATATATAGTTGTCTGAGAGTGCCTCCAGACGAATAACTTGCATTGGCTTTATTTCCTTATAAGATTAGTTTTTTGTATATAAATTAAGTACTCAGATAGCAATCTGATTTCATTTGTGAACCAGTCTTTGTATCTGTAATACAGGTAATCTATATTACAGATTATGTCACCCACCAAAAACCTTGATTTTTGGGTGTTTCATACTGGGAATTGAATGTTTGCTTCACCCATTTTGATGGCTTATAGCAGTATAAACTTGTACTTACACTTAAATTATACAAAAAAACATAAAGAATATCTGAATTGATCCGTAAAACTTCTCTAGGAGGAAGCGTTAAAGCACGGTTAGATTAAGTGTGTTCTTTTTTGCTACTAAATTACTTGACAATCTGTACACGGTATTATAAGTAGTACTGTTGATATTTACTTTGCAGCCAAGAAGATTGAGTCCTAGTACCATCACACACCTGCTTCCGTAGGATATTTATGCCTCATCGCCAACGCTACATACAAAATGAT
>JBODRP010000370.1:0-4818 GCA_050633005.1 Trichormus sp.
GGCTCTTCTAAAGCAAAAAATAGTAAATGATAATATCCAGTTTCTGCCAAGATTCGGACTATTTTTTGACCTTGATTTTGGTTTAAATCTATAAAAGATGATAACCAGCGAATTAAAGACAATGGTCGATCATATAATACTGTTACCCATAATATCATCGGGTAAACTGAAACTTTTTGAATAAATTCAATGCTATGATTTTTATTTAAGAAATTGACAATTTCTTCCTTGGGTAACATTGCCCAATATGTAGGAATAATACCTTGGGTAGTATGTAGTAGGTGAGGAAAACCAATTGGCTGAATAGGTTTATTTTTAGGCCATTTTTTTTGTAAGCATTCTTTTTCGGAAATAGAAGTTACAGGTACTAATTGTACTGTAGGTAGACTTTCCCAAATATCACTACTACCAACATTAGTTTCAATTTTGTTTTTTACCTGTGCTAAAACTTGTAAAATTTCATTAATATTTTGTGGGCGATCGCCTACTTCTTTAGCTAAACAATTCATTACTAATTCTTCTAGTTCCTGGGGAATTTTTAACTCATTATTAACTTCACTGAATGTAGGTGGTATTTGAAAATGATGAGCTTGATACCAACTACCAAATGAGTTAGTTTGTGTTTGAAACGGATGCTTTGTTGTCAGCATTTCAAACATTAAAACTCCCAAACTATAAATATCAGAACGGACATCAAGTAATTTGCGTCCCTCCATATGTTCTGGAGAACAGTAGGGTAAACTACCAATAAAAGAATCTGTTAGTGTCATCCCACTGCGTTCTGTTAAAAATTTAGCGATGCCAAAATCTAAAATTTTAATAATTTCATTTTTTTTATTATCTGTAGTTATAAATATATTCTCTGGCTTGATGTCTCTATGTACAACTGGATAAATTTCACCTTTGAGAATAATACCTTGATGGGCGCATTCTAAACCTAAACAAATTTGATAACAAATATCTAAAAATTTGCCAATTGTTAAGGTTTGAGCCTTCAAGATTTGCTTGAGATTTTTACCTTGGAGATACTCCATAACATAAAATGGAGTTTTATCATCAGTGACACCATAACTCAAGACTCTGACAATATGTTTGCTTTTACGTCCGAGTTGTGCGCCAATAAAAATTTCTCTGCCGAAGCGTTGAGATAGCTGTTGATTGGCTAAACTGAGCATGAGAATTTTTAATGCGACTTGTTGACCACCCTTAGCTGTATCTTCTGCTAAGTAAACTCGTCCCATACCGCCTTTACCAATCAAATCTATTATTAAATAGCGATTGTTTAAAAGCTTTCCAATATAAACATCTGGCTCGTTTCTTGAGTTGACCATATTTGGAAACTTTACGCTATCAAATAATTGTTAATTTATGCAATAAATAACTTTCATTTGCAAATTTTATTTAAATTTACAAATTTATTTATACAAGGTGAAAATTGCTCGAACTCAACATCTGATATTTTCAGAAGAGTTTTGATCATACTTCGACAAAATTCCTTAAATACTATGTAACATATTGCTTAAACAAAAGATATGAGAAAATTTACGTAATCCCTAGCAAAACTAAATTAATCAAGATAAAAATTGCAGTGATTGTACTTAGTACGTAAGATACAGTACTTTTGAAGTAAGTGAGGGAAAGTATGAGTAATAAGTAATGAGTAATGAGTAATAAGTAATGAGTAATGAGTAATAAGTAATGAGTAATGAGTAATGAGTAATGAGTAATGAGTAATGAGTAATGAGTAATAAGTAAATTTCTTAATCATTACTCATTACTTTTTTAAATTAGGTGCTGTACCTCATAAACATCGAATCTCCTGTATTACCGAGGGTATTTGAAATTTTTCATGTCCTTATTTGTTGGGGAGGATCACCAATAAGTTGAACTTCCATGTACTTAGTTATAGATTTCTTTATCAACATCTACGGAAAAATTCGACGGAATAAACTCATAATAGGTGATGCAGTTCTGATCTTAAATGCTAAAAACTGGGTGCGTTGAATTGCATTAAAATTGTTGTCACTGACGAGGATTAAAAGGCGTTCTCTAGGGGATAGTTTTGGGCCAAGAGTTAAACCCTCTATATTATCTAGAGCAACATCAAGAGTTCTTAAATCTAACAGCAGTTTTTTCTGTACTGGTTGAATATTGTCACTATCAACTGCCAATAGACTATCTATATCATGAATGTTATCGGCTGCTGTTAAATTAATTTCAAATAAAAAAACAGGAAATCCTAATCCAGTAAAAGAACGTTCTATACTGAGAAAGTGACCATGATTATCTAAAGCCAGTAAGTCAGGTAATCCACTGGCAAATTTACCTGTAGGATTAAAAAATGATGTTACAGGTGTAGTTTGATAAAGAAACTCTTTTTCTGGTTGATTATTGCTGAGATTATACTGCAAAATGCGGCATGAAGTACTAATATTAGGTGCAGCGATCGCCCCATCTTGAATGAGGGCATTTTCTGTAGCTGTAAATAAATATTTGTTGTCAGGTGTAATGGTGAGGCTTTCCAAAGCTAAGTTGTTGCGAATGCCTTGTTGTTTATTTTTATCAGGTAAAAATTTTTGGGGTATAGGTAGTGTTTGCATAACTTTACCAGAAGCTAAATTAAACTCTTTAATAAAAGGTTTAATTAATTGGCTTACGTCACCCTCAGAGGAAATAAACACTGTTCCATTTTTGGTGACAGCAATTCCTTCTGTATCAGTTTCACCAGGGGGAAATAGTTGATTACTATCATTTAATAGTGTAGTGACACCAACAGTCTGCACACCCTTATCTTGTAAGTTACCTTGATTTAAGTCGATTTTAAAAGTGTAAAAACGCGCTGGTGCTTTTTGACTCCGGTCATCAGAGATGGCATAGTAAAGATCGGTTGTAGCATCGTATGTAATCCCAGATAAACCTCCAACTTCAGTTTTTTGGAATGATAAGCTTTTTGGTAATGTAGCTTGTCCGATAAACTCTATACTGGTAATTTCTATAGCACCAGTGTCTAAATTAATCACAAAAAAGCCGATAATAGAAATTGCGATCGCTAGAACTAGATAAAGAATTTTAGGTAAATGCCAGATTTTATTCAAAAATTGCATAGCTGTTAGTTATGACACAATTTTTAGCCTTAATAATTTCTTGGGTAATTGAAGTACCACTAGTTGTAATTTTATTAGTAATTACCCGTCATTTTTTTACATTTAGAGATATATCTAACGCGCTGATTGCAGCCTTTATTGCGACTTTGTTTACTCATCCTTTAGCTTGGGAAAGTAACCAGATACTAATCCCCTATATGCAATTTTACATCAGAGTAGGGCTGATAGAAAGTGGGGTAATTATTATTGAAAGTATTTTATATACGCTAATTTTAAACTTAGCTTGGCGGCAGGGTTTATTTTTATCAATGATGGCTAATTTAACTTCCTTTTTAGGAGGTTTATTAATTGATAAATTCTTGAGATGATATACTTTGAGAAGTGATTTTTGTCTCTTCTGGAATTGCTAAGGCTAGAAGCAAAATTGGAATTTCTACCCAAGCATGAACTGCGGAGATAATTCCATATAAGGAGCGAGCATTAATAAATGATTTACTAAAATAGAGAAATAATAATGTACTTAAGAATAACACCATCCAGGGGAATAAACTGTTAGTTAGTCTGGTTTTATGAGTATTTTCCCAGTTTGGTAAGATGCCAATCACTACAGCGTAGTGCATAGATTGTAAAAAAACTGCGGCGGAAAAAGCAGCAATTGCATAGTTGTATGTTGTTCCAGATATCCCTTGATGATGTAGTTGCGGTGGTAGAAAGACTCCCAAATGCAAATCGAGTTCACCGACGGAAAAAAGTGATGCGTTTAAGTTTAGCCAACCGATAGCAGATAAAAATTGATTGGGAACTCCAGAAATAATTACTAAGGGAATCAGAATAAATACAACAACACAGGCTAATAAAGCATAATTTCGTTGTTTACCACGCAATTTTTCAGCGATAAATCCGACAGGAGTAATGTTATGTAAAATAGTGAATAACAACAATGTCAAAGTTGCTGACCAAAAAATTCCTAGTGTCAAAATACCACATAATGCACTTCCTAAAATTCCTAATCGCCAATCTTTTTTAATTAATACTGGGATGACAAGTGCAACTAAACCAACTACACAAATTAATTCTAAAGGTATACTTACCCAAGAAGAAATTAAACCCAATAAGTGTGAACTACGCAGACAAATGATTATTAACAATAACTGGCTAATCTGCAAACACAAGTTATTATCAAGACGTTGACGAAAACGATTATTAACGTAATGTAGTTCTGTTAAAACATGGGTAAGTCCAAAGGTTGCTAAAGTAAAGGTATAAGTAGCAAGGGGAAAAGCTACAGATAAAATGGCAGTGATTAACACTAAAGCAATGGCAGCAACTATTGGCATCTTGGTAAAAGTTAATTGCGTTTTCTGAAAAGTTTTGATGTTCGATAAACTAACATCATACTAACTATGGATATACCAGGAATTATAAAGTTTAAAAAGTTTATCTGCTTACCCAAAGAAGGTAAAGGTCGATTATTTTGTGATTGATATGCTTTGATTTCAGAATTGCCTTTTTGAGAAGTATAGATAACTTCCTTGTATTTTAATTCTAGAGACTTCGGTGTAATTACCACAATTTCCAATACATCAGCTACTTGTTTGACTCCATATCTATCTGGTAATAATCGCAGGGAGTAAATACTATTTTTGGTGGGAATTAACAGGGATTTTTTACTGTTGAAATCTTTTAGAGATTCACCTGCTTGATTCTTGATAAT
>JBODRP010000371.1:0-4815 GCA_050633005.1 Trichormus sp.
CAATTCAATATCTTGACGACGTTCCCAAGGACGTTCACCCAATGGAATTGTAGGCGTTGGTGTTGGTTCTGGGGTTGGTGTAGGAGTTGGTGTAGAGGTGATTTCTGGTTGGGGTGTGGGAGTAGGCTGTGCTGGTTCTGGGGTTGGTGGAGTAAAGATTTGTGTATTAGGTTGAGACGCATCCGTCTTGTTGTCCGCCTGAACACTACTATCAAAATTTATGCCTTGATCATTTTGCCTGGTGGATGTGGGTGCTGTTTCTGGTGTAGTTTTTGCTGCTGGTGCTTGTGGTTTAGTGGTTGATTCTTGAGGCGAAATTTCTACCAATTCAATAGGAACAATTGTTTGCTTTTGTTGTGGAAACCAAGGTCTAAAACCATCAAGCGGCGATCGCATTAACCAAAAAGCTACCACATGAATAGATACTGAAGCTATAGCCACAATAATCCACAAACCAGGCGGATCTTGATGTCGCCGCCTGGCTTTGGCTGAAATGGGACTTTTATCCGCCACCGATGTTGTCATAATTCGAGTGCTGAGTGCTGAGTGGGGAGTGTGGGAGGTGTGGGGAGTGTGGGGAGTGTGGGGAGTGTGGGGAGTGTTTAGTGTTGAGTTATTACGTTCTTCTCTGCTCCCCCTGCCCCCTGCTCCCTGCCCCCCTGCCTCCTCATGGTGTGACAACAAAAGTTAATACGGTTTCATCAACTCCTTTGAGTTTGAGGGGACTACCTTTAGTGATTTCTTCATCTTGTAAATAATCAGCTACGGCGGCAGAGACTAGAATTGTACCGGGAACTGCTGCTGCTTGCAATCTAGCAGCAATATTCACACTTGGCCCGATCGCAGTATAATCTGCTCGCTCGGCACTGCCAAACATCCCCACAACTGCTGTACCTTGGTGAATACCGCAGCGAAACTGCACTCCATTGGGCTGATCAGCATCAAATATACCTTGGTTTTGCCATTTCTCATTTAACTTGGCTAATGATTTTTGCATGGCTCTGGCTGTATTCACGGCTCGGCGTACCTGTTCATTCGGCGTGAGTTCTTCTGGCGCACCATATAAAGCTAAAATGGCATCTCCCATAAATTTATCTACTGTACCGCCGTTATCAAACACTCCTTTAGTCATTGCTTCTAAATATTCATTCAGCAATTCTGCTACCCGTCGGGATCTGAGGGTATTAGCTAACTGAGTAAATCCGACAATGTCGCTAAACAACACCGTAATTAGGCGTGGTTCTGGGCGTAAATCTAGGCTTAAAGAACCAGCCGCAGCTTTTGCCACTAGTGTAGGTGGTAAAAAACGCTTTAAAACTGATTCTGTCAGATAAGTATTTAGCTCCAAAACCCGCCGCTCATTTTCTTTTAAAGCTAGAAGATTGCGAACCTCTGCCAGAAGTTCCCGATCATTAAATGGCTTGGCTAAATAAGCGTCTGCACCATGTTCTGTTCCTTCGATGCGGGTTTCTTCGTCAACTTTGGCTGTTAGTAAGATAATTGGTGTTCCTTTGAGTTGTTCCTCACTGCGAATCATCCGAATCATCTCTAATCCCGTCACCATTGGCATCATCAAGTCAGTGACAATTAAATTGGGTGTGATTGCTTGAGCTTTGCTCAACCCTTCATAACCGTTACGTGCTGTCTGCACTTGATAGCCACTGCGCCGCAGGATCTCAGATACGTAGGTGCGGAGATCCCCATTGTCATCTACAACTAGGATAGAATACCCAGAGCGATCGCTGGGTGCGAGTTGAGTATTTTCCTGTTGGTGACTTTTCGACTCAATTAAGGTTGATAAATCTATACCTTGAATATTCTCTGGAGTTGCTTCTACCAGTTCTAAGTCTGCTAACTCGACTTTCGCACGGCTGGTATTAACTTCTACACGGGTTTCTGATACCTGCTGGGTGGGTAAGTGAGCATTACCAGCTACCAACCATAAATTAAAGGTTGTACCTTGACCATAAACTGATTCGACTGTAACTTGACCACCATGTACTTCTACTAATTCTTTTACTAGAGCTAAACCTAGCCCACTGCCTTCATAGGAGCGATTTTCCGAACCCTCTGCTTGACGGAATCGCTCAAACAAATGGGGAATTTGTGCTTGGGCTATACCGATACCTGTATCTTGTACCTGTAGTAAGCAGCGATGAGCTACAGTTTTGACTTTAACAGTAATTGTACCACCTTCTGGTGTAAATTTCATGGCATTTGACAGTAGGTTATAAACTACCTTGTCAAATTTTTCCATATCTAAATAAACGGTGGGGCATTCGCTAAAGTCACTGACAAGCTCTAGAGACTTTTTCTCACAATAGGGGCGAAAGGATTCAACGATTTGACTGACAAACTCGACTAAGTCGCTAGGACGAAAACTCGGTTGCATTCTTCCAGCGTCTAAGCGTTGTAAATCTAGTAGTTGATTCACTAGTCGGAGTAATCGGCGAGAGTTACGTAAAGCGATCGCACTTTGATCATAGGATAATCCTTCCCCTGTACTCACAGCTGACTCCAATGGCCCTTGAATTAAAGTAATTGGGGTGCGAAATTCATGGGAAATATTTTGGAAAAATTCGGTTTTTTGCTTATCTAGCTCTAACAGGCGTTCCGCTTGCTCACGGGTTTTTTGGTACAGGCGGGATTGTTGTACTGCGATCGCAGCTTGTGCTGCTACAGTTTTTGCTAACTCAATATCCGATGATAACCAGCGTCTGGTTTTGCTACCTTCTGTGAGGGTAATACTACCAATACATTTACCATCAGCTACTAAAGGAACTACCATCAGCGATCGCGCTGGTTGTTTGCCCGGTAAATCAAAACCTTGAATTTCTAAACCATAATTATTCAATTCATCAATAACTACAGGCTCATGTGTCTGTATAATTTCTTGCAAAATCTGATTTTCCCGAATCGGTACTTGAGATTCACTTAATCCAGGAATAATTAATTCATAATTGCCACTATATTCTTTATCTGCCCTGACTGAGCCATAATTCTCTATAGGCTGAGAACTATCATATAAACCCACATACTGCACATACTCATCTTCCTCTGACCACAAAGACAAAACACAGCCATCTACTTGTAAAGCTTGTCCTAATTGCTGGGTAATCGCGGCAAAAATATCTTGTGGATTTAAACTTGAACGAATTGCTGTGGTAATTGTATTAATTAAAGCTTCTCTTTTCGCTAAAGCTCGTACTTGCTCATAAGCGTAAGCTTGTGATAAAGCCAGAGCCGCTTGATCCGCCACCATTAATACTAACTGCACTTCTTCAGATCCCCAGATCCGAGATTGGCGACACTGGTGTAAAGCTAGCACCGCCATTAATTGCTGTTGCCAAAGCAAGGGTACAACTAAGCTAGAGGAGATATTCGCCGCCTCAAAAGCCTTAGCTCTGTTTTGTAGTTCAGAAGTATCTCCATAAATGCGCTCATCACCTAACACATCATGGATTACCTGTACTTCACGAGTTTCCCAAACTGTCTGAGCTAGCAGTGGCACAGGAGAAAGGCTATTGATTTGCTCTGTTTGTGGCGGTGTGTTCACCTCCCCCTGGGTTGTTTGTGCAGTCACTCTTTGGTAGATAAATCCTTCATCTACTAATTGTTCATCTTGAAATGGTCGCAATAGACAAACATCTACCTCCAACATCTCACCAACTGTATCGACAATGGCTTGTAAAATTTGTCGATAATCTAAAGCACTGCGAATTGTATTTGTAATAGTGTTGAGTAGGGATTCTTGACGCAATGTCCGAGTTAATTCACGGGTACGCGCTTTGAGGACATTATGAGTATCAAGAGCTTGACGAACTACTCCCTTGAGTTCTTCAGCTTCCCACGGTTTAGTAACATATTTAAATACTTTACCAGAGTTAATTGCTTCCACTAAGTCTTCAACATCAGTGTAGCCAGTTAAAATAATCCGAATAATATCTGGATATTGAGTTGCTGTTAAACTTAAAAATTCTGTACCACTCATGATCGGCATACGCTGATCAGAGATAATTACTGCAACCTCTCCCTCTTGCGCCAGCAGATCCAGAGCCGCAGGGCCAGATGTTGCCCTCAGCACCTTGTAGTCGCGATAGAAGGTGCGGTAAAGCAAGTCAAGGTTGTCTGGTTCATCGTCAACAACCAAAATTTTAGGCTTACTGTTTAATTGGGATTTCATGCACCGCTTTCCTGCTGTAACGGCAGTCGGATAAAGGATAATCTGAATCAGGTAAGAATTTTGCTGAGTCAGTTGATAACAAAGCATTGTAACCAATATAGCTATGTGGCTACATAAATGCTGCGTATGGAACTATTCACAGTAATTAACTTCAATGGCTTGCCAGGATTGCCATTGGCGTTAGGGCAGTGCAGTTAGTCTCATTATCAGTGATTGTGTTACAGATTTCATACTGACTGTTCAAATATTGCCTCACCTCCAGTAATAAACATCAGGATACTATGTGCAGCAATCAGCCTAGTTAAAAACTATATGAAGCTACTTGTTAAGTTTTCCCTTTGTTGCATTCGCACTAACAGTTTGAAGTAAATTTGATCAAGAAAACAATGATCACCCTGGGGTTGGAGACTGGGAAAGGTAGATCAGTAAAGGGTGTCAAGGTGGTTAAATCAACCGTCCACCGTCCACTGATAAATATTGATTCCCTCTCTCTAGTTTCATGTTTCCTGGTATACGCAATTCCTTATGGGTACTTAGTTATGCTGATCTTAGCAACCATATTAATTTGGTAGGCTAGTATATTCTTACTTGTTCTATGATATTTGAGAAGATTTTCATTGACACACATCAAT
>JBODRP010000372.1:0-4777 GCA_050633005.1 Trichormus sp.
AAGATATATCTTCAATGGGTTAAAGGTGGTGTTATGCCTTATGATGGGGCTAACCTTCCCTTCAATCATCAAAATGATTGGGCAAGTGGTGTTTTGTTCCAGATTGAATCGAATGAACGTACCACACCTTATGCTAAAGCCGCTCATGATATTGCCCAAATCCTACTAGATATAGAGGGTCTACAAGATAATCCGCCTAGTAATTACACATGGCATTATTGGTGGGGTCAGGGACGCGCGGGATGGACAGTGGAAGATGGTATCTCTAAAAATCGCCCCCAATACGATGGCGATAAAAGCATTGCTCATATTTCCTATCGCACGATTGATGCGATGGCTGTACTCACGGTTGGGAGAGTTTTTCCTCAATTAGTTACAGATGAGGTTCTGGACTATTTTACTAAAGCTGTAGAGAATGATGGACTCTATTTGTTTACCATGCAAGAATTACTTCATTATGGTAAACAAGCAAAAATTAGTGAAGCTCTTGCTTATCGATATCTCAGGATGGATTCGGCATGGAACTTAGAAAATACTATCTGGGCTTACCGGGCATTGAGTAAAAACTTAACTAATTTACCGTGGTATGAGCGGATGCTACGTAATTAGGGCTTACGCATTGACAGAGAAGCCAAAATAACAGGTATAGTTTTCAAGGCTTATAGGTAAATTTTTCAACGATATTTTGGCGATCGCAACCAATCAGGTGTAATTGACAAAAGCCTGAAACAACGTATTTACGTTGATACACAAGATAGTTATTTTGTACAGTGCGTAAGTCCTAGTAATTAGGATTTAAGAACATTATCTTTCAATTACAGCCTTCCTAATCGTGTCTACAATTCTAGCGATCGCTGTTTCTGCCAATTCTGGCCAAATTGGTAAGCTTAAAACTTCCGTAGCTAATAAATCACTGACTGGATTTGCTGGATATTGCCCTTGATAAACTGGTAGCTGATCTTGAGGCACTGGATAATAAATCATGGTGCTGATACCTGCGGCAGATAAATACTTCTGCACTTGGTCACGTTTCCCATTTAAAATCCTAATTGTATATTGGTGAAACACATGACCATTGGCTAGTTCTGGTGTCACCACATCGGGAACATTTGCTAATAACTGGTTATAAGTTTTAGCTACCGTCCTTCTTCCTTCATTCCATTTATCAATGTGGGGTAATTTCACCCGTAAAATTGCGGCTTGCAGTGTATCAAGACGAGAGTTATAACCTAAAACTTCATTATGATATTTCTTTTTTGCCCCGTGTACCCGCAACATCCGGGCTGTTTCTGCTATTTGGTCATTATCAGTAACAATTAAGCCACCATCGCCGTAAGCTCCCAAGTTTTTGGATGGAAAGAATGAATAAGCACCGACATCGCCAATAGTACCAGTGTGTTTACCAGTGATTTTGGCGCGAGTGGCTTCTTGATACTGCTCCTGATCAGTGCCATAGTAACGCGCACCAAAGGATTGGGCGCAGTCTTCAATCACTTTTAAATTATGTGCTTGGGCAATATCTAAAATAGTAGCCATCGCTGCCGGATTGCCATAGAGATGGACTGGCATAATGGCTTTAGTTTGCGGCGTAATTTTTTCTACTATCTTGGTTGAGTCTAGATTAAAAGTCTCTGGGCTAATATCCGCAAATACTGGTTTTGCACCTACATTACTAATTGATTCAGCTGTGGCGAAGAAACTAAAGGGAGTGGTAATTACTTCATCACCTGCGCCAATCCCCAAAGCCCTTAACCCAATTACTAAAGCATCAGTACCAGAGTTAACAGCGATCGCATGGCGTACCCCTAGATAAGCAGCAACCTCTTGTTCAAATAGCTTAACATCTGGCCCCATAATAAACTGACCAGATTCTAAAACCCGAGATATCGCCGCTTGTATCTCTGCTTTTAGCTCGTCATATTGGGGTTTGAGGTCAAGAACTGGGATATTATTTTCGCTCATGAGATCCTTCTCACTTCTGTGTCTGAGATTTTTTGGTATTTAGCATTTGTGGAATCAATAGCATACCCATCAGCATCAAACTTTAGCACATCACCGTAGGCACTCATCCAACCAATAATTTTGGCTGGTACTCCGGCAACCATTGCGTAAGATGGTACATCTTTTGTTACCACTGCGCCAGCAGCCACAAAAGCACACTCATGCAAAGTCACGCCACAAACTATCGTTGCGTTTGCCCCAATACTACTACCACGCTTGACTAGGGTTTTCAGGTAGTCATTGCTAGTATTGCGGGGAAACTCACAACGGGGTGTTTTGACGTTGGTAAACACCATGCTAGGGCCACAAAAAACGTAGTCTTCTAAAATTACGCCTTCATATAAGGAGACGTTATTTTGAATTTTGCAGTTGTTGCCAATAACTACGTTATTCGCCACCAAAACATTTTGTCCAAAGGAACAATTCTTACCAATCTTAGCTTTACCTAAAATATGGCAAAAGTGCCAAATTTTTGTACCTTCACCAATTTCCGCACCTTCATCCACATAACTCGATTCATGCACAAAATAGTTAGCCATCTAAAGATTTTTGCGCCTCCTCTAAAATTTCTACCACTGCTACACCATTCCACCCATCAGAACGGGGTTTCTGTCGAGTTTGCAAACAATCTAAAAAGTGTTGACACTCTATTTTTAAGGGTTCAGCCGCCGCCACTTCTACAACTTGACTGCCTTCGTCGTGATGATTTAGAGCTTCATCAATATATTTGTTGTGGATTGTCACAGTTTGCTGGACTTCATCGTAAACCAGCATTTGCTTTTGGGCAATGACTACTGTGCTACGCTCAGTTAAAGGCCAGTACCAAGAACAATTAATTTGGGCTGATTGACCACTTTGAAAACGTAGGTCAACTTGGACGTAATCAGCAATATTTGGCTGTAAAATAGCTTTCCCTTGGGCTTGGACTTGTTGTAGTTTGGGGTTGCCCAATAGGTCTAAGACTACTGATACATCATGGGGGGCAAATGACCACCAGACGTTTTCTTGGGTGCGTACCTTGCCCAATTTTAACCTTTGGGTGGCGACGTGTAAAACTTTACCTGCTTGACCACTAGTTAGATAATCTCGCATCCAGGCGATCGCCGGTTGATATAACAATAAATGTCCCACCATGAGAATCCGACTGTGTTTGTCTGCGTATGCCGCCAAATCCCGCGCCTCATCAGTTCGCAGAGTCATCGGCTTTTCTACAAACACATCTTTACCTGCTGCCAAAGCTGCCTTTGCTAATTGATAATGACTGGGTGCAGGGGTTGCTAATACTATTGCGGGTACATCTGTTTTTAGGGCTGCTTGAAAGTCATCATAGGTAGCAACATCTGGGTAGGTTGAGGCGATCGCTTCCCGTAATCCCGGATGGGCTTCTGCAACACCTGCCAATGCCCCTAAACTGTGGAAATTACGTACTAGGTTTTTACCCCAGTTTCCCGCCCCAACGACAATTACTTGTTTTTCGCTCACATCCTTTACCACTAATCATGCTTACAACAAAGTTACTTTCTCGTGGTGGCAATCTAGATGACGTGTTACACCCCTTGTATCTAAAACTGCCTGGGCTTGATTGACCACACTCACATAATCAATTTGACTATGATCCGTGGCAATAATCACTAAATCAGCCGATGTAATTGTCTCATTTGTTAGAGGCAAACTAGAGAAATTTTTGCCAGCTACTTCAATTTCTGGCACGTAGGGGTCATGATAAGTAACTGTGATTTTATCTTCCAAGAGATAGTTAATTACCATAATTGCCGGTGATTCGCGCCAGTCACCCAGGTCTTTTTTATAGGCTGTACCAATGACTAATACCTGAGATTGGGCTGGGGCTAAACCCAACTCATTTAAGATTCTTCTGGCTTTTTCCCTAACAAATAGGGGCATAGAACGATTAATTTCCCCAGCCAAGGCGATAAAATGGGTATTGAAATTGACCTCTTTAGCTTTCCATTCCAGATAGTGGGGGTCAATGGGGATGCAATGACCACCTACCCCTGGGCCGGGATAAAAAGGCATAATGCCAAAAGGCTTGGTATTGGCAGCGTCTAAAACTTCCCAGACATTTAAACCAATGCGATCGCACAATAAAGCCAATTCATTCACCAAAGCAATATTCACTGCCCGAAAGGTATTTTCAAACACCTTGACTAGTTCTGCCGCCTTGGCACTACTGACGGGTACTACATGATCAATGGTTTGCTGATAAAATAGCGTTGCTACTTCCAAGGAAGATGGATCAGATGCTCCTACCACTTTGTTAGTGTTTTTTGTGGTGTAGCGTTTATTACCTGGATCTACCCGCTCCGGGGAATGAGCCAGAAAAAAATCCTCCCCTTGCTTAAGACCACTAATTTGTTCCAATACAGGACGCATCACCTCATCTGTAGTTCCTGGATAGGTGGTAGATTCTAAGGTGACTAACTGTCCTGGGCGTAAATGTTGCGCGATCGCATAGGTAACACTTTCTATATAACTCAGGTTTGGGGTTAAGTTCTTAGTCAACGGTGTGGGTACACAAATCACAATCACATCCATTTCTCTGACTCGCTCAAAACCCAAAACAGCTTTGAGGTTGCCACTACTCACGACTTCTTTTAAATCTTCATCTTTAATATCTGTGATGTAATTATCAGCCATGTTGACCCGATCAGCTCTTTGGGGATTTTGCTCAATACCCAAAACCTGATAACCAACTTTGGCTTTTTCCACTGCAAATGGTAAACCTACATATCCCAGACCGACAACACCAACAATAGCT
>JBODRP010000373.1:0-4764 GCA_050633005.1 Trichormus sp.
CCGTGCGGCTCTGATCCTGCGCTCTCCAGCTACTAGTTCATATTTTCCATTGTCTAGTGGGCGAACTAGTACTGGCTCTAAGATGCCGTGTTGTTTGATTGATTCTATGAGTTGCTCTAATTTTTTAGGGTCAAAGTAACGGCGTGGTTGCTTGAGAGACAATTGAATTAGGTCAATTGAAACTTTAGCACTTGATTGCGTCACAAAACTATGATCTTTTGATGCTGTTTGACTGGATTGTTTTGATAGCATAATATTCACCCTAAATTTTCAGTAATAAGTGGAGCTACTTGTATTTTTATATACATCATGAATAGCTACATATGATTGTCAGCTTTAGGGCTGTTAGCTGAATATGCTGTTATAGTTCACATTAAGCAATAAATTTGAGGAACTTGTGAGGAAAATCGGTAATATTACTTGCTCATGACTTTTTCATTAATAGAACTTACGCAACTGGGATATTGTTTATGAGTAATGAGTAATAAGTAATAAGTAATGAGTAATAAGTAATGAGTAATGAGTAAATACGGCTCTTGCGTTGGTTTTATGGTACGGCATTAAAATAGCCGTTTTATAGGGATGAACGAAATTTTGTGTGGGATTTCTAGCTAAGTATTCAAAAAATTACCCTCCACACTCCCCACACTCCCCACACCTTTTTTCGCTCACCCGTTTTATAGAAAGGCTCAAGAAAATCAAATCCATTCATAGCAAGGAACATAGGCTCTGATTAGATTTTATTTATTATTCGACTTGATAAAAATTACTAAAAAACGCGAAAAGAACTTTTGCCACGGCAAATTTTACTCAGCGAGGAAAGGAAAGGATTGTACCTGAATTTTTAACCCCTGAAAAGGTACAAAGTCAACACCCTAGCGTGTGACACTGTGAAAGGATGACACCCAGCAAAGCTTCCGGTGCGTTACGGCTTACGCCTAACACACTCTACTGGCTACTATATGTAATTAATAAAAAGTCATTTTAAATACTTTTTATTTATGTTTATACCGTCTCTTAAAATTGTTAACAATTCCCTAAAAAGTAATTAAATTAAGATATTTTTTATTTCTAGTATTGTCTATCATAAAAAGTGTAAAACACAATTTTCTGGAGACAATATGCCCAAACGAATAATGACCAAGTTAAATACCTGGTTCAACAGAGAAACAATTGTTACTAATTTAGAAGTTTTTCAAGATATTATTATTATTTCTCTGTGTGTGGGCTTGTTTTGTGTAATGCTCATCCGTCTAGGAGATATGTTTTTATCTTTTTTACGCCCATTAGATTTACGGGAAGTAACATCTGATATTTTGTTTATTTTGATTTTGGTAGAGTTATTCCGCTTATTAATTGATTATTTACAAACACAAAAAATTTCAGTAGGAGCAGCCGCAGAAATTACTATAGTTTCTGCTTTGAGGGAAGTAATTCTGCGGGGTGTACTAGAAATTTCTCGTGATCAAATTTTTGGTATTTCCGTATTTTTGTTAGTGTTAACAGGTATTCTTATTGCTTTACCTTGGATATCTCGCTTTTTTGATCATGTTAGAGTTGTCAGCCCAGAAATATCAGCAGATGATACATAATTGTTGTCATCATCGGTGAACCAGCTTCAATAAGTAATAAGTAATAAGTAATAAGTAATGGGTATTTACTCATTACTTAAAGAAGAAAAGGATTGTGCATGAATTTTTGACCACTGAAAAGGTACAGAGTCAACAGTCTAGTGTATGGGTGTCAATGAAAGACGTAACACAAGGGCAATAAAGCGGGAGGAAAATCTACACCGCTTTTTGCCTCCTTTACTTAAATATTTGATCGTTAATTTAAGTAATTATACTAAGATTTTAGGTAAAAATAGTTTATTGAACTTTTTAAGGTCGTCCACACTTAGGCGGATAATCAATTACTATAACTATTTAACCGTCATGATAAAAAAACAATGAACCAAGTTTTGATTAATGACACTACATTACGCGATGGTGAGCAAGCGGCTAGTGTTGCTTTTAACATAGAAGAAAAAATAGCGATCGCCACATTTCTTGATACCATCGGTGTTGATGAAATTGAAGTAGGGATTCCGGCTATGGGCAAGGCAGAACAAAACGCCATAGCAGCAATCTCTGAATTGGGTTTACAAGCCAAGCTATTGGGTTGGAATCGGGCTGTAATTGCCGATATTCAAGCTTGCATAGCTTGCGGGTTACAACGAGTACATATATCCATTCCCGTTTCTGCAATCCAAATTAACGCCAAATTTCAAGGGCAATGGCAATTATTACTAGAAAAACTGAAAGATAGTATCAATTTCGCCCTAGATCAAGGATTATTTGTTTCCGTAGGGGGAGAAGATTCTTCTAGAGCCGAAGATAATTTTCTTTTAGATGTAGTGCTGTCTGCTCAAGCCTGGGGTGCATCAAGGTTTCGCTATTGTGATACAGTAGGCATTCTCGAACCGTTTACAACTTACACCAAAATCAAACAACTAGTAACATCTTTGACTATCCCCATAGAAATGCACACTCACAATGATTTTGGTTTGGCAACCGCTAACGCCCTAGCTGGCATCAAAGCAGGTGCTTTATCAGTAAATACTACCGTTAATGGTTTAGGCGAAAGGGCGGGCAATGCAGCTTTAGAAGAAGTTGTGATGGCTCTGAAACATCTATATCACTATGATTTAAATATTGACACACGACGATTAATAGAAATCTCTCAACTGGTAGCATCCGCATCCGGTTATGATTTACACCCCTGGAAAGCCGTAGTAGGAGACAACAACTTTGCCCATGAATCAGGTATTCATGCTCACGGGGTACTACAAAACCCCAGCACTTACGAACCATTTGCACCAGAAGAATTAGGTACTTCCCGACGTTTAGTCATTGGTAAGCATTCTGGTAGACATCTATTATCTAGCGTATTGGAGCAATACGGCATTATTCTCAACCCTGAAGAAACTCAATCTGTTTTAGACGCAGTGCGAGAACAATCAGTCCAAAAAAAACGTAGTTTGACTACACAAGAACTTTTATATTTAGTTCAAAGACAACAACAATCACAACTTTGTTGATTGACAACTGATAACTAATTTTGCAATGAATAACGAAACCAATCTCACTACCCTCACAGCTTTAGCATATATTCCATATATTGATGAAAATGGTCAGTTACCTGAATATTTACAGGGCAAAATTGGAGTATATGCCATTTTTAATCAGGACAAAAACCTGCAATTTGTTGGTTACTCTCGTGATGTTTACTTAAGTTTAAGACAGCATTTAGTCCGCCAAACCCAACAATGTTATTGGGTGAAAGTACAAACTATTGAGCGTCCTAGTCGGACAATTTTAGAAAATATTGAACAGGCTTGGATAGCTGAAAATGGTAGTCTCCCTGTAGGCAATGGAGAGCAAAAAAGCTCATGGACACAGCCTATTGATGTGCAAAAATTTATGACACCAGAAGAAGAGGCTAATTATCAAAAACCCACTAATGATGAAATCGCTCAGATGAAAATTATTAAAAATGCTGCCAGAAGATTAGAAACAGAAATTCTAGCGGCTTTAGAATTGCGGGGTTTAAAAACCCAAATTCGCTTTAATCCTAAGTTAAAAGAAACAGGACTATTGGATTTAAAATAATTCGTAATTCGTAATTCGTAATGGGCTGCGCCCGGCTACGCCTACGTAATTCGTAATACCGCTATGGGGAAGCAAGCTACCTAAAGTATGAGTATACAAATGTTAAACGATCGCTATCAAGTGATTCGCACATTGGGGGCTGGGGGTTTTGGGGAAACTTATCTGGCGGAAGATACTTATATGCCGTCTAAACGGCGGTGTGTGGTGAAACAACTCAGGCCAATTCACCACAATTCGCAGATTTATCAGTTAGTGCAAGAACGATTTCAAAGAGAGGCGGCTATTTTAGAAGAACTAGGGGGCAAAACTGACCAAATTCCTTCATTATATGCTTATTTTTCTGCGGATGGGCAATTTTATTTAGTACAAGAGTGGATTGAAGGGGATACACTCACAGCTAAACTGCAACAACAAGGGGGATTAAGTGAGAATGCAGTCTATGAAATATTGCTGAATGTCTTACCTGTTTTGGATTATGTCCATTCTCAAAAAATTGTCCACCGTGATATCAAGCCTGATAATATCATGGTGCGTCATCGGGATGGCAAACCTGTATTAATTGACTTTGGTGCAGTGCGGGAATCTATGGGAACAGTGGTAAATTCTCAAGGTCATCCTACCAGTTCCATTGTGATTGGCACACCTGGGTATATGCCCAGTGAACAAGCCGCAGGCAGGCCAGTTTATTCTAGTGATTTATATAGTTTAGGGCTGACAGCAATTTATTTGTTGACAGGAATGCAGCCACAACAATTAGAGACAGACTCCCAAACCGGTGAACTGATTTGGCGTAATTATTTAGGGAATATTAACCCTATTTTAGTCAGTGTAATTGATCGGGCGATCGCCTACCATCCCCGCGATCGCTTTCCCACTGCCAAAGCGATGCTAGAGGCTTTGCAAAGTGTACCCAACACCATCCCACCCACACAAGCAGCAACAAAACCCTTTGCAGATATCCCCGTTACACAACCAGTAGCCACCACCCCCACACCTCACACTATTCCGGTGACTACTCAACCGTCAACTTCCCGTAATAATCAGAATGCCATTCTCATTGGTAGTTTAATTGCAGGTGGTTTAATAGGTGGTTCTGTGATTATTAGTCAGGTGT
>JBODRP010000374.1:0-4749 GCA_050633005.1 Trichormus sp.
CGATAGTTGGTTCAATTTTTTCTGGAGATTGCAGCCAAGCTTCTAACTGTTGTGCTAACTCGACTGCTATTTGTGAATCTACTCCATATTCAGCAAATGACTTACTTAGTTCGATAGATTCAGGTTTTATTTTCAATGTCTTGCTCAACCAATTCACTATCCAGTTTTGGATTGATTCGGCAGTATCATCATTAGCTTCTTTTTGAACTAAAACCTGTGCAAATCCATTATTTTTGGGAGTTTCTAAAGGAAAGTTAGGCTGGCTTGTGGATGTCAAGCAATTGGGTTCTTCTGTTAAGAAAGTATTTGCACTCCAATGCCCGACTATATCTAAACTTTCAGCTAAAAAGCCAGCTTTACAAGCATGGCGTTGAATTTTTCCACTAGAAGTTTTGGGAACACTGCCAGTTTTGAGTAACAATATAGTATGAACTTGTAGTTCATGCTGCTCCGATACTGCTTTGCGAATAGCTTCAACTACCTGATTGACATTTAGCGATCGCAGGTAAGTCCGCTCTACTTCCTGAACAATGATCAACCGTTCTTGTGCCTCTAATTCTACAGCAAAGGCCGCTCCCGAACCAGATTTTAGTGCTTGATGGCTTTGCTCTACTGTTAGTTCAATATCTTGGGGATAATGATTGCGACCCCGAATGATAATTACATCCTTTAGCCTACCAGTCACAAATAACTCACCATCCTGGATAAAGCCCAAGTCTCCTGTACGCAGAAATTGCCTTGAACTGTTCGGGCTAGCATCTTTTAAGTAAGCGTGGAAAGTTTCTTCTGTTTGCTCTGGTCGCCGCCAGTATCCTTGAGTTACACTGCCACCTGATACCCAAATTTCTCCTATTTGATTATCTGGACAGCGCTTTAATGTCACAGGATCGGCGATCGCAATTTCCTGGTCTAACCAAATCCGACCACAACCCACCAAGGCGCGACTACCTTTTTGCTCAACAGTCCCAGGAACCACCAGATTTTCTTCTAGGGCTGTAGCATCAAAGTAGCGAATCACCGGCGGCTCAGTTTTTAAGCCTCCACACACCAGTAATGTAGTCTCTGCCATACCATAGCAGGGATAAAAGGCTTCTTTTCGGAAGCCACAGGGTGCAAAAGTTTTTATAAATCGTTCTATAGTCTGGGATCGAATTGGTTCCGCACCGTTGAAGGCGACATCCCAACTACTCAGATCCAGAGTAGCACGCTGTTCTGGGGTAATTTTGTCAATACACAAATCATAAGCAAAGTTAGGAGATCCACTGGTGGTTGCTTGATAGCGGGAAATTGTTTGTAACCACAAAAAAGGCTTTTTAATAAAATCTGTTGGCGACATGACAATGCAGGGAACGCCCAAATATAGACTCTGTAATACATTCCCAATCAATCCCATATCATGAAAAAGAGGTAACCAACCGACAAATATAGTTTTCTCTGTATGCCCCATCGCGGCTTGGATCATCGACTGATTATGTAGCAAATTACCATGACTTACCATCACTCCTTTGGGTGTACCTGTGGAACCAGAAGTGTATTGGAGAAAGGCTAGTGTATCTTCTTCTAGTGTTGGTTTTTGCCAGTTAACAGCCTCACAATCAACTATTTTGTCAGTGGCTATGCATTGCAATGTTGCTAATTCTGGTTCTTGGGAAAAGCTTTGTTCAAGATTCGTCAAAACAGATGCTGTAGTTAGGGCAAATCTGGCTTCTGAATCTTTGACAATTACTTGTAATCTTGTCATCCGTTGATTGCGTCGGGGTGGATATACAGGAACGGCTACAACCCCGGCATACAAACAACCGAAAAAAGCAGTAATGAATTCTAGTCCTGGCAGGTAGAGCAAAAGTGCCCTTTCATCAATAGCCTTAATGCTTTTCAGCATCACTGCAATGGCTTGTGCTTTTTGGTGTAACTCTTGATAAGTTAGGCTGACTTCTTCTGTTTCACCGTCTACCAAAAAGGTATAGGCTAAATCGTTTGGTTGGTAAAAGGCTCTATAAACCAGAATATCAACTAAAGTAGTGCTTTTAAAAGAATTTCCTCTATATAAATCACTTAGCATAGCTAGTTACCTATAGGACTCCGATTTGATTTCTGAAAACATACTGAGACTGAGAAGCCCGTTTTATGAGGGTTTTATCTGAAATATTGTTTAAAAATAAGATACGAGTCCCATAGTTAGTAGTTTTTTCTTAACTCGACTTTATCCAAAATTAATAACTTGACTTCTCTATAAATACGGCAAAAACTTTTTCATGATTAATTTAATACTTACTACTTCAGCAAGTTCTCAATATTATTACTTGTTGACAAAAATAATAATGGCTCTTCATTACTTGTTATGCTAAACTAATAGTCTATGCACAATTTAACAAGCATCTAATTCTGAAGTTTTCAAAATTTCTAAATCCATATCCAGAACGTTTAATTAGCTTAAGCTTGTTGTTGATTCCCTCAACAGCACCACTAGTTGTTCGATGATCAGAGTAAGCGATAGTTTCATCAAACCACCGAATAATAGTATTGTTGCTTCGAGGAAAGTATTTTTTGGCTTTCGATAACCACATACCAAATTTGAATACCCCCGTATACCAATCATTTGTCTGATTAAAAATTTTTCTAAGTTTTTCTTTTAATCTGTGCATCTCTTTCAAAATAGTAGATACTTCCTGAACTTGTGCGAGTTTATTTAGTTGCTCATCATTTAAACTGTCTTCATTTTTAAGTAAGGGGTATTTATTATTTTTTAATCCTGACAATATTATTTCATATTCTGCCTTTTTTGAGGCAATTTTTGTTTCATTTATCAGGCGTTCTATGTTTCTTTTTTCGGTTTTTCTTTGTGTATCTAATTCTTGATTAATTTGTGTCATCACATTAAATATGTCTGCAACTAATTTAGCATTTGGCATCAATTCTGTGACTAACTTTTTATAACCTTGCCATAAATCTATACTCACCTCTTTTATTTCTTCTAAAACTTCTGTTCCCCATCCGTTCAGGGTTTCTTTGATTATTTCTTGTGTTCTTCCATTCAAAATAGCCAGGAGTTTAGATGTGTCTAAATCTATTAATACTGCACAGTAATGCCCTTTACCTTTAATTAAGGCTATTTCATCTATTCCTAGCCTTTTTAATCCCGATGGTTTAGTATCACTTCTAGCATCAGATGCGTCTTTTAACATTCTTTCTATTTCTTCTGTTGTTACTATTCCTTTGGAAGCTATACTGTGAGTGAATATCATTGTCTAACACTTCTTGGATTACTTTCTCTGCCAGTCGTTTTGTATAAGTTCTTTTTTTCTGTACAAATTCTAGCTCCTCACTAAAAGGTTTTTTTACATCTATTGCATTTAAATTGTCTTCTATTTATTTCTAAAAATACCTGTTTCTCTCCCCAGGGCAAATCTTTGACAATATGCCGATGATTTTGATGTAATTTCTCGCTTTTTGTTCCACAGTGTGGACAAACACTGTACGATATTGTTGACTCTGTTTTTAAGATAACTCCAATCCCATCATAAAGGCTTTCTCCTACGACTTTTATATCTTTTAAACCCAGGAGTTCTGTTAAAACCTTTATGGCTCTTTTCTTAATCATTGCTGAATATTTATCATAAATTCATTTTTGTTGTATTTATACTTAACAATAAATATTGCTTCTGTGTCAAGTAAAACAAGGTTTTTGTTCACCATTTGGATAAATTTTTACTGCTTTTCGCCTTTTTATTTCATTGTTTAGCATAACAAGTCCTAAAGAATCAAAATAATTTTGTCTTAAACCCTCACAAAATGACACCCTACAAAGGTTTCAGATCCAGCTTGAGCGTTGCCAAAAAAATGGATGTCGAGTTTATAGGATGTTTATAAAGTTAAACAAAGCTTAAGTGTGCATTTTGGCTATCACTAGATATTTATCACTATTCCCAGTTCAAGTAAACATCTTTATTAAAAACTCAATGTGTAAAATTCTGTAACAACTTATATATTAGAAAATAGAATTAAGCTTAAATTTATTTCTCGCCCAGACATATTTGGTTTACTTATTAAAAATTGATATCTTCTTAAATTTCGCTTGTTTATTTCCAAAAACGCAATTCTTGACTTGCGCCAGTAACAATTTTGTGATATTAAGCGTATGTAATAATACATAAGATATTTTTATAGATAATTTAAAGACATCTATCTAAAAGCAAATATAAAGTTGATATCAAGTTCATATCAACTTTATATCAACTTTATATATGGCTGACTTTTCCCGTTAATCCTTAACGGGACTTAAGTAGAACGAGGTGAAAAAACCAAACTATGTAAAGATAAGTAATCCCTCTTCTGTCACTTTCCGGAATAAGCAAGTAGTAAAGAAGCTAAATCATCCAGAGTGACAGAAGAGGGCTAAATATCGCCAGTCATAAAAATTGGTTTGCGGAAGTCTTCCGCGAACCATCTCTCCTTTTCCACATCCCGTGAAAAGTCAGAGCTAGTTTGGGTTACATTTGGGCTTGATTTTTGTCTAAGTAGAACGAGGCGAAAAAACCAAACTATGTAAAGATAAGTAAATACGTACAATGCGTCTACAAAGGTAACAGCAATATGGGTAGCCGTTTAAGGGTATTTCTGACTAGAGAGCAAGATAAAACTTTGTTGAACCTGAGAACGGCAGATGTACCTCAGAAGGTGAAAGACAGAGCGGAAGTGATTAGATTGAACGCACATGGTTGGTACGTGGAGAAGATAGCGGCTCACTTT
>JBODRP010000375.1:0-4711 GCA_050633005.1 Trichormus sp.
GGTCAGGCGATTAGCATAATTTTTAACTTGCTCTGACTTTTCAAACATCCTCTAAAATTTGATTTCTAGAAAAGAACAATCATCTGCAAACATTTGACTATTTGTGTAATTTTTAATATCTTCCAAAATAAATTCTAACTTCATATTTAATGATTGATTATATAAAGTTAAGAAATTTATAAATCCTTCTAAATTCCACATAGTACCATTAAACTTTTCTATTTCATAAATTCCATCACTAAAAACATAAAGTGTACTATCTGGTTGAATATCACATACCACATTGTGATATTCGGCTTCTGCAAAAGCTCCTATGGGTAGACTGGGGGTAGATAATCGTTCAATTTCTAAACCAGATTCGCGGGATGGAGAAAACAGTAAAGCTGGAGGATGTCCAGCACTAGCATAGGTTAATTGATAAGAACTGCGGTTAAAAACACCATACCAAATTGTAAAATATTGAGCATTATGTTTATCCATTTGAAATATTTCGTTCAAATCTTGAAGCACTTCAGATGGTTGATGTAGTTTTGCTTTTGGCAGAGAATGCGATCGCAATAAATTATGCACAGAAATTGAAGGTAGAGCCGCAGCTAATCCATGTCCAGAAACATCGAGAAGATAGATAACTAAATGCTCATCATCTAGCCAATAATAATCAAAGCAATCACCACCAAGTTGACGACAGGGTAAAAACTTAGAATTAATATTAACAGTTCCTGACATCGGTTCAGGCAGAATAGATGTCACATAATCAGCAGCTTCTTTTAGCTCTATTTCTAAAAGATGCTTTTGGACTTTTAAATCTTTAGCTAATCTCTGAAGCTCTCTATTGGCTTGATATAGTCTGAGTCCAGCGCGCACCCGTGCTTTTAATTCGTTCATCTCGATGGGTTTGCTCAAGAAATCATCCGCACCTGTATCTAAGCCTTGTACCCTGTCTTCTACAGATGTTTTGGAGGTGAGCAAGATGAAAAAGGTATTTGCTAGCAATGTTTGAGATTTAATTTCTCGGCATACTTCCAAGCCATCCATTTCATCCATTTGCCAATCACAAATAATGATCGCCGGATAATATTTATGAGCTTTTTCTAACCCTTGCATCCCAGTAGAAGCAAGAATCACTTCATATCCTTGTTCTTCTAGTGTACCTTTGAGAATTAGTTGGATAATGCGATCATCATCAATTACTAAAACTTTAACTTTGGAATCAGGTATTTTAGGCATATTATCATTGATTGCGATTGTCCACAGTCAATCAAGTTTGGATTTTGGATTTTCAATTTTAGATTGACACCAATCACAAGGGCGCAGGGCTTCGAGATTTTAGATTGGTTAACATATTTTATTCGATAAAATAAAAATAAGGGATAAATGTCAAAGTAGGCCAAGGCGATCGCATCGCATCACCCTAGAAATTCGTCCCAGGACAACCATGAGAACTCAAAGCAGAAAATATCCCCCATTCCCTATTCTCTAGTCTTGCAAATATTGTGGGAGAGCGTTGATAACATTGTTATATTCGTTTTTCAACTGATCAACCAGACTAGATAATTGTTCTAATGTTTGTTGATTTGCTGAATTTTCCAAGGTGGCACAGATTTCGCCCAAGCTAAGTGCGCCTAGACTAACACTAGGCGATCGCAAAGCGTGAGCTGCTTTTTTGAGATTGTCTCGTTCTCCAGCAGCTAAGGCTTGCTCAATGGCGTGGATTTGAACTGGCGTATCTTGTATATAAATCTGGATGAGTTCAGCAATCAGGATATTAGCTTCACTACCGGTTATTTTCCGGAGATATTCTATGGTTTTGTCGTCAAGCACTGGCTGAGTGGTAATTGGGGATTGGGCATTGGGCATGGGGCATTGGGCATTGGGCATGGGGCATTGGGCATTGGGCATTGGAGAATCATGCTCCCTTGTCTCCCCTGTCTTCCCCTGCACCCCTGCCTCCCCTGCCTCCCCTGCCTCCCCTGCCTCCCCTGCCTGCTCATCCAGCAATTTTTTCAAGACTCCTTCTAGTGCCTCAATACTAATGGGTTTACTGATATAGTCATCCATCCCCGCCATTAAGCATCGCTGCTCATCCTCTGGGCGTGCATGGGCTGTCATGGCAATGATCCAAGGTTGCACTATTGGGGAGAAGTCTGTGCGAATGCGGTGAGTTGTTTCCCACCCATCCATTTCTGGCATTTGGATGTCCATAAACACAACATCATAGAGTTGTCTTTGTAGGGCTTCTAAGGCTTCACAGCCATTATTAGCTATATCTGCCCGATAACCTAACTTTTGCAACATTTTTAGGGCAATTCTTTGATTGACTAATACATCCTCAACTAGCAGAATTTTCAATGGTGAGCTTTGGGCTAGTTGGGTATCGATGGCTGGGCGATTGGTTGTGGGGAATCGGGAATAAGAGGGGATGATAACTTTAGGATCTACTGTCTTCAACCAGCTACCGCGAACAATTTGTAAGAGGGTATGATGTAATTGATATTGCCGCACGGGTTTGTGCAGAAAGGCTGTAAACTCTGCTGCTATCTGCTTGACTTCTAAGGTTTGCTTGCCTTTGGAGCTTAACATGACTAAAGGTAGCTCTCGGTATCTTGGTATGGCTCGGATTTTTGCTGTCAGGTTGAGGTGATGAAAGTGTGGATCATCAATATCTAAGATCGCTAGATCAAATGGTTTTTGTTCCCACAGATAATGTAAGGCAGTAACATTGGATTCAACAATGTGAACAGATAAGCCCAAGGTGTGGAGTTGTAAGCTTAAGCATTTTCTGAGGCTGGTGTTACCTACTGCTAGTAGGATTCGCTTACCAACTAATTCTGAATCAATGGTGCAAGCGTTATCAATATGAGAAGGTTGAACTGGCAAAATACTGGTGAAATAGAAGGTAGAACCTTTGTTCAGTTCACTTTCCACCCACATTTTACCCCCCATAATTTCGCACAGACGCTTACTGATAGCTAATCCTAACCCAGTACCGCCATAACGTCGGGTCATGGAAGCATCTACTTGACTAAAGGGCTTGAACAGTCGATGTAAGCGATCGCCTGGAATACCAATACCTGTATCCTGAACTGCAAATTCTAACTCGTATTTATGCGGAACTAACTGACGAGAGGCGATCGCTACGATTATTTCTCCTTCATTGGTAAATTTGATGGCATTACTGAGTAAATTCCAGAGAATCTGACGCAGACGAGTAATATCACCAATGATTAAAGTTGGGGTGTCAGATTCTAGCTGATACATCAATTCAATGCCTTTGGAAGCAGCTTGAGGTGCTAACAAATCTAAAGCTTCTTCTACGCAGGTTTTTAAATCAAAGGGTTGTGCTTCTAACTCTAAATTGCCAGACTCAATTTTAGAAAAGTCGAGAATATCATTGATAATTGTTAATAAAGCGTTGCCACTGTTACGGATAGTTTCTACACAATCAAGTTGCTCAGGGTTTAAAGTCGTATCTAAGAGTATTCCAGTCATGCCGATAATGGCATTCATGGGGGTACGAATCTCATGACTCATGGTGGCGAGGAAGTTGCTTTTAGCCATGTTGGCATTTTCTGCCGTTTGCTTGGCAAGATTCAACTCTTCATTTTGCTGTGCTAAGAGTTCGGCTTGTTGGCTGGCTTGAGACAGTAGCTGGGCTTGGTTGAGAGCAATACCCATTTGATTTGCGAGGTGTTTGAGCAGTTCCAATTCCCGATCAGTCCATTGCCTGGGGCGATCGCATTGATGTGCGATCAATAAACCCCATAAATCTTCTCTGATCAAAATGGGGACAACTAAATTGGCTTTGACTTGAAATTGCTGTAAAAATTCGACATGGCAAGGTTGAAATCCTGCTTGCTCTATATCAGGAATAACAGTTATCCGTCCACGACGATAAAACTCAATATATCCCTGGTTCAAACAAGGATCATTAATATCCTGATCTAAAGTTACTGACCATCCTGGCACTACAGCTTCCTGAACTACTTTACCAGAACCATCAGGGTTGATTTGGAAAATCAGGACGCGATCGGCCTGCAAAATCCTTTGGACTTCTTTTACTGCCGTTTTGAGGATTTTTTCTAGTTTTAAAGATTGACGAATTTCTTCGGTAATTTGTTTAAATAGTAAGGCTTGTTGATATTGCTGTTGGAGTTCTGCTTCAGCTTGTTTGCGCTCAGTAATATCTAAATGTGTTCCCGCCATTCGCACAGCTTTTCCCTGGGAATCACGGCTGACTAATTTACCCCTGTCGAGAATCCACTTCCATTCCCCAGATTTGCATAATAAACGGATTTCCGCCTCATACACAGGAGTTTCACCTTTGAGATGGGCTTTTAACTTTTGTTGCATTTGGGGTAGATCCTCTGGATGGATTAACCCATTGGTTAATTTAATTTCTTTGTCTAGTTCATCTGGGTTGTAGCCTAGCATCGTAAACCAGCGTGGACTGCGATAAACTTCTCCCGTGACTAAATTCCAATCCCAGATACCCTCATCTACGGCTTCCAGAGCTAATTTTAACCTTTCTTCACTTAATTTCAGGGCATTTTCAGATTTTTTTCTGTCGGTAATATCCCGATATTTCCACAGATGACCATACAATTTTTGCTCAACTAAAATGGGTATATAGTCCAGTTCTAAGGTGCGTCCATCTTGCATTTGCCATTCTTGATTGAGAACTATTTTGCCCTGGCTAATGACCTGATCTAAG
>JBODRP010000376.1:0-4708 GCA_050633005.1 Trichormus sp.
AGTTGGAGGTGTAATATCAATCTCATTGGGATCGTTTGGATCTGGTATTATTGTCACCTGACCTACGAAGCTACAATCAGTAGGCGCACTGGCTGCATCTGCGATCGCTATTTTAGTAAAGACAGTTGCACAAATCACAAGCAAAATGGCAATGACTCCAAAAATCTTCTTGGAATATTTGAACCGATTCATTATTTTTCCTCATTAAGTGGATGTTGAAATTAATTCACAAACTTGATGAGTAAGTTACTCATTTTGTTTTCGCGGCGATGGCCGACAATTAGGTAACAAAACAGAAATACACTTCCAACTTGGTTGCATAATTTCTTGCCTAGAGCCTAAAAATAAAAAAAGATTGTGAGGATTTTGTGAGCAAAAAAAACAAATTCAGCATAATTTAAGCGAAATCGTCGATTTTTCTTACTTTCTATAGAGAATAATCTGTAATGCTTGTTATTCTTTTTCCAGCAGATATATCCATGACTTACGCAAGTAGCATATTATTAGGGTGCGTCAGATATCAAAAATCTGTTTATTGACAGCATTTGAGCAGTCTGACGCACCCTACAAAACTTATGTCAATGTCACACCTGCGTAAGTCCTAATATCTGTAAAAGCCCCGATATGTTGGTTCGAGGTCACTATAGGAATCATATTTGATTTCTGCGAAGCTAGGTACACCTGTGTTACTTCTTTTCCCGTTCCCCCAACCCTCAACCTTCCTACCTACGCAAATAATTTCAATAATCAAGTCGGATTCCTATATATGGTTTAACTTTAAGGTTGATACACTTAGGCAAGCAGGGGAGTAGAGGAGATATGATTTGTACCTTTGATTTGGTGAAATGGTAAGAATAGCTGCAATTTGAAAAGTTTGTGGTTGATTGACTTTTTTGGTTGATTACTTTGTCCTGGTATCACATACTTGATTGCAAGATTGATGGTAGTTTATTGCTGCACAGACTCCTTGATCCCAATCCCAATAAAAGCTATGACACTCAATTTATATTTACTGCGACATGGCGAAACTACTTTTAGTCAAAGTGGTAATTTCTGCGGTGCCACAGATGCGGAGTTGACTTCGGAAGGGATGCAGATGGCAGAGAGTTTTGCTGATGTTTATAAACAATTGAAGTGGGAAGCGGTTTATGTTAGTCCAATGAAGCGCACAATTGCAACTGCCAAGCCATTTTGTGATGCTATTGGTATGGAGATGCAATTGCGTTACGGACTTAGAGAAGGTAGTTACGGGGAATGGGAAACTAACAGTAAATCGTTTGCCCAAGAGAATTACCCGGAAAACTATATAAAATGGGTGACAGAACCTGCTTGGAATGCACCACTAGGTGGAGAAACGGCGGTAGATATTGCTAACCGTTCTATGCCTGTAATTGCTGAAATCCAAGAAAAGCATCCCCACGGTAATGTGTTAGTGGTTTCCCATAAAGCCACAATTCGGATTATGCTTTGTAGTTTACTGGGAATTGATTTAGGACGCTATCGCTATCGGGTGAATATTCTGGTTGCGTCGGTAAGTATGGTGAAATTTGATGTTAATGGCCCTTTGTTAGAAATATTAGGCGATCGCCATCATATACCAACTCATCTCCGCTCTCGTCCAGGAACATAGTAGTTCATAGTGTTAGTTTATTATCACTTAAAAATTAAATCCAAGCGTTGCTGACTAGCTTTTAATGCCACTTCCGGTGAACTTTTCTGCAATACAACAGCTTCCACGGCTCGACCTATGCTATCTGAAATCCGATTATAACCAGGAAAAATAGGACGACTGCGCCCATATTGTGCCTGTTCTAAAAATACTTTTACCTGTGGTAGTCTTTGCACAAACTCTTGATATTTTTCACTAGTCCGAGCTTTTAGATTAATTGGTAAATAGCCTGCTGCTAGTGCTATCTCGGTTTGAAATTCTTCACTCATTGTATATTCAGCAAAGGTAAAAGCAGCTTTTTGGCGTTCCGGTGTAGTCTTAAAAAAGAATAAATTCTCGCCACCAATACTAGTAGCAGGATTTTGATTCACAGGTAAGGGAAATACACCAAAATCAACATCTGTGGTTTGTAGTTGTCCTAAATTCCAGGGGCCATTAATTTGCATCGCTACTCTTCCTGACAGTAGGGGATCTGTCTCATAACCCCGTTCTGGACTAGATAGCATTGTTGAACCATCTTGGACTAGATTACCCCAAAATCGTAAAGCGGCGATCGCTCCTTGATTATCTTGCAACATCACATTTGCTGCATTGCTGACATCGCCACCCAGTAATTTACCGCCACTACTCCACATAAACGGTAGCCAGGTAAAAACTGTAAATTCCCCTTTACCTAAAGGCAAAAACATTCCATACTGGTCTACTTCGCCATCACCGTTAATATCACGAGTTAATTTTTTAGCAACTTGGCGAAACTCCTCCCAAGTGCGGGGTGTTGTGGTAATACCTGCGGCTTGAAATAAACTGGGACGGTAAAAAATGCCAACATTATTGGTAGCAAAAGGTACTGACCAAAGTTTGCCTTGATACTCCATTGAAGAATAAAGAGCAGGGTCGATGTCATCCTTGACTGGTGATTTAGACAACATCTCATCTATGGAAATCAACGCGCCTAGTTCTACTAATTGACCTGTGATAGTGGGGTTAAACCACAATAAATCAGGTGGGGCATTACCGACAACAGCCGCTAAAATTTTCGGCATTTGCTGGTCTTGCTGTCCTACATACAGTGACTCTACATGAATATTTGGGTGTGTTTGATTAAATTTATCTACCAGCCTTTGCAATACATCCCGGTTTGGTGGCGGGTTTACCCCATGCCAAAAAGTGATGTTAGTAACTTGACTCCCTTCCACTCCAGACCGTATAGTCTGACATCCGCTTACAGTTAAGATTCCAATCAACAGTAACAACAGTAAACGACGCAGACTAGACTGCAATTTTCTGCTTTTGACTTTTGATTTGCGAGGAGTGGAAGAAAACCGCATAGGAGAGTAATTCGTAATTCGTAATTCGTAATACTCGCAAAGTGAGAAGCAAGCTACGTAATTTTGTACAAAAAGACTACGCCCATATGGGGACAAAGCCAAGACCCTTAAGGCTGATTTTTTGCCTGGGTTAAAAACCGGGTTTCTTGCAAATCCCTCAGCTTAGAAACCTTAATCTTTCGTTCAGAAACCCGATTTTTTAGGGCTTGTTGAGAATTTTTTGAGTACCCAATCCCCAATCTCCAATCTTGCCTTTGCATCTGGACAGAGAGTATATATATCCTATTCTATTGGAGAGTGCAGAAATAATTTCAGGTTATGGCAGGTCATAGTAAATGGGCAAATATTAAACGCCAGAAGGCAGTAGTTGATGCTAAAAAAGGGAAAACTTTTACACAGCTATCGAGAGCAATTATCGTAGCTGCAAAAAACGGTATCCCAGACCCAGCAGGCAATTTTCAGCTACGTACAGCAATTGAAAAAGCGAAGATTGCGGGTATTCCTAATGACAATATTGAAAGAGCGATCGCTAAAGGTGCGGGTACATTTAGCGGCGATAATAATACCTTAGAAGAAATTCGCTATGAAGGTTATGGCCCCGGTGGTGTAGCAATTTTAATTGAAGCTCTCACTGATAATCGCAATCGCACGGCGGCTGATTTGCGGGTAGCTTTTAGCAAAAATGGCGGAAATTTAGGTGAAACTGGCTGTGTTAGCTGGATGTTTAACCAAAAGGGGGTTTGTGTAGTTCAACGTGTCGTGGATGAAGACAAGTTATTAGAAGCATCCTTAGAAGGTGGCGCGGAGTCTTACGAAATGACGGAGGAAGAAACAGCCGAGGTATTTACTGAAGTAGCGAATTTAGAAACCCTCAACCAAACTCTTAAACAGCAAGGTTTTACAGTCGCCGAGGTAGAATTGCGGTGGATTCCCAGTAATAATATAGAGGTGACAGAACCAGAGCAAGCGCGATCGCTCCTCAAATTAATTGATACTCTAGAAAGTTTAGATGATGTACAGAATGTCACATCTAATTTTGATATGTCAGAACAGTTATTAGCTGTCAGTATGGCTTAGATATCGCTCTCATGACTCATACACCATCAAAACTTTTCAGCTTTGAGGATTTTGTGGCTGAATATGGCGACAATACCCGCTATGAATTGGCTGACGGAGAATTAATAGATACGGAACTTACAGGCCGCCACGAAACCGTTAGCGGCAAACTAGCAACTAAAATCGGTATTGCTATTACCAACGCACAACTGCCTTGGTTTATTCCGAGGACTTGTCTGATTCGTCCCTTTGCTGATGCTATGACTGCCCGTAGACCAGATATTATCGTCCTAGATGAAACTGTTCTATCCAGCGAACCCCTTTGGGAGCAAGAACCAGTAATTACCCTCGGTCGCTCGGTTAAACTAGTGGTCGAGGTTGTAAGTACGAACTGGGAAACCGATTACGCTCGTAAAGTTGAAGAATACGCGCTTTTAGGCATCCCGGAATACTGGATTGTTGATTATCGAGGAATCGGCGGAGTTGCTTTTATTGGTAGACCAAAACAACCAACTTTCACAGTTTGCCAGTTACGTGGTGATGACTACTATCAACAGCAATACCGTCTAGGTGAAGCGATCGCCTCCGCTATCTTACCAAATCTGCAACTACAGCTTGATGATATCCTACCTCGTTAAACACCTATTTTTCCTGC
>JBODRP010000377.1:0-4687 GCA_050633005.1 Trichormus sp.
TTAAAAACCGGGTTTCTTGCAAATCCCTCAGCTTAAAACCTTAATCTTTCGTTCAGAAACCCGGTTTTTTAGGGCTTTTTAGGGCTTGTTGAGAATGGTGCAAAATATAAGGTTGGCGATTTTAGATGGAATTGAATCCAAAATCTAAAATCCAAACTTGAAAGACTGGTGACTATGGACTATAGACTATTAATTATGGGTAATTACGAATTATTTTGATGATTAATTGACCAACGATGTTCTACGGGTACAGAAGAACCCTGACAAGCTTCTTCTAATTGCTTTTGTTGTACTGCTGCTTTACGTAGAGTAATAATTAATTGATTCACCTGATATCGCAGATCAGGGTTATGATTGACTGCTGACATAGTTTGTCTTTCTAATAGTTGCAGTATAAGTTCGTAGTGAATGGGTGACGGTAGAGGGATTTGCTCCATGTAGTTAATTAATGATTTGAATTAGGTAATTTTTCGATGTGTAATTTTTATTCCCTATCAAGTTAATTTTGACACAATAAATAAATATTTAACTTTAATATTGAGTTGCAATTTTAGATCATCGATTAAGTAGCCCTAGGATTATCCTAGGTGCTAGCTCAGAATAATTTTTAACTAGGGTGGGAAAATAAACGAGCGATCGCTAATTCTGGATCTGGTTGTTTAACTAAAGACTCTCCAATCAAGACTGCACCTGCACCAGCTTGGGATACTAAATCTAAATCCTCTGGGGTATGTAATCCCGATTCGCTCACAACCAGAATATTGCTTTGGCGTAATTGGCTACCCCTAGCGGCTAAAATTTCGCAAGTGGTTTGCAAATCAACAGAAAAATCCTCTAAATTGCGATTATTGATACCTACTAAAGATACACCATCTAAGGCCAATACACGGTCAAGTTCTTCAAGATTATGGACTTCAATCAAAGCTGCCATCTGAAGTGCTTTAGCAATTTTGAGGAAATATTGCAAATCTTGATCGTTGAGGATAGCGGCAATCAATAAAACGGCATCTGCACCCCGCAAGCGAGCTAAGTACATTTGATAAGGATAGATGATAAAATCTTTACATAATAGTGGCAAATCTACAGCACTACGAACTTTAGATAAATTATCAAAGCTACCTTGAAAAAACTTAGTATCAGTTAACACTGAAAGACAACTAGCACCACCTTGTTGATAAGATAGGGCGATCGCTACAGGGTCAAAATCTTCCCGAAATACACCTTTACTGGGGGAAGCTTTTTTAACTTCTGCAATCAAGGCAGGTTTAGTTCTACCTTGTTTTAAAGCCGCAACAAAATCACGAGTGGGTGGTGCTGTGAGTGCTTGCTTTTGCAATTCTCTTAAAGGCACTCTCTCACGCATTTGCTCAACTTCTGTTTCCTTATGCCAGACAATTTCCTCTAGGATGTGCTGCGGTTCTGAATCTGGTACAGCAGCCTGATAACGCAATATAGAAACGTTTACAGCCGGGTTTGGTTGACGACGACGGATTTGCATAATTTGGGCATGGGGAATGGGGCTAATCAATTCAAAATTCAAAATTCAAAATTCAAAATTAAGGAATTGTGGGGCATTGGGCATGGGGCATTGGGCATGGGGCATTGGGCATGGGGCATTGGGCATGGGGCTGGAGAACAGAACTGAGTTAAGATGTCCTTACACCCCTACACCCTTACACCCCTACACCCCTACACCCTTACACCCCTACACCCCTACACCCATACACCCCTAGACAACTGCGCGTTTATATGCTTCATCCAACACTTCTGAGAGAGTTGGGTGAGCGTGGACTAAATGGGCTAGGGTTTGGACAGATTGACGATTGGCGACGGCGGCGGATGCTTCGTGGATTAAGTCGGAGGCGTGTAAACCAAAAATATGTACGCCTAAAACTTCTCCGGTGTCTTTGCGGTAGATGACTTTGGCGATACCGTCGGCTTCGTTTTCTGCCAAGGCTTTGGAATTACCTTTGAAGTAACTTCTACTGGTGGCGATTTCAAAACCTTCGGCTTGTGCTAATTCCTTGGCGGCTGTTTCTGTTAAGCCGACATAGCTAACTTCGGGATGGGTAAATGCGGCGGCGGGAATGCTACGATAATCGACTTTTCTATCCCTGCCGACAATATTTTCTACAGCGACAATACCCTGGGCTGAGGCTGCGTGTGCTAACATCATCTTGCCGTTAGCATCGCCAATTGCCCATAAATGAGGTACAACTTCCCCGGCTGAGAGTACTGCCATACGATCGTCAACAGGGATAAAATTGCGGCGATCAAGTTCTACACCTACAGATTCTAAACCAAGATTTTTAGTGGCTGGGATGCGTCCTGTGGCTACTAAACAAGCATCCACTTCGATCACATCAACATCTTCTTTAGTTTTGAAATCTGCCAATTCAATCACTACAGGCGAACCGGGAATTACTTTTTTGGCGTATATTCCCACTTTGGTTTCAACGTCGCGGGGTGTAATTAGTACCCGTTCTGCGAGTTTAGCAATATCACGATCAAACCCTGGCATGAGTTGATCAAGGGCTTCAATCAAAGTGATTTCACAGCCCAAAGCTGAGTAAATATCAGAAAATTCTAAACCGATGTAACCACTACCGATAATGGCTACCCATTGCGGGAGTGTTTCTAGCTTGACACCTTGGTCACTAGTAAACACAGTTTTCCCATCTACTTCAATACCTGGTGGAACAAAGGGTACAGAACCAGGAGAAAGAATAATATCCTTAGCGGTGATAGTTTTTTCACCACTATCTCCTGTGACTGTGACTTTTTGCGTTCCAGCGATTTTACCCCAACCTCGGATGATATCAACTCCCAACCGTTTAAGGCTGTTTGTTAAATCCCCTTGAATTTTAGAAACAAGATTTTTGGCATGATCTGCGATCGCCTGACGATCAAATTCTACACTGCCAATTTGGATTCCCAGAGACTTCAGGTGATGGGCATCGCGCAATTCCCGCACACGTCCAGATGCGGCTAACAACGCCTTAGAAGGAATACAGCCTCGGTTGACACAAGTTCCCCCCATGTCGGCTGCTTCGATAATCGCTGTTTTTAAGCCGCAACTTACGGCGTGTAGGGCTGCGCCATGTCCCCCTACACCAGCTCCTATAATTACTAAATCGTAATCAAAGTCATGACTCACATTAGTTTCCCCGTGTGCTTCGCATGATCTATTTTGACATACTCCCTGCGCCGCCCTCCGGGACGGCGAGGTGTTTATAGCCTATTTATGAAGCAAATGTTAAGTAGGGTGGTTACGGGGGGGTGAACGAAATTTTATGTGGGATTTCTAGCTACGTATCCAAAAAATTACCCTCCACACTCCCCACACCTCCCACACCTCCCACACCTTTTTTCTCTCACCCTTACGGGAGGTATCAGAATTTGAACGTATGACTGATGAGCGGGAGTTAGATAGGTAACAGATCACTATTGGATTAGAAGTTAAAATTTTTCCAGAAAAAAATATGACGACTTTTCCGAAATGGTATTAATTAGGATTGTATATATCTCTGTACTTAACAAACTTACACTTGTTTGAGGTGCAGGGTTAATTTTTTTAAACGGCTGAATGTAGCAAAAAGATGTCAAAACCTTTGATTACCTAGGACTGTGCGATCGCATCCCCCTATTGAGTGAATCTTGTGGGTGAAGCATCAGTTTGTATATTAGTGATAGGCTAAGATTAGCATCAAAAATTCAACAAAAACGTTATTTTTTCGCTGATTATTATTTGCAAAAATTTTAATCAAACCTTTGACCGAACCTCAAACGACGAATATTTGGGTATGGTTTAAGTGAATTGCTGAGAAAGTTGTGAACTTTTTAACAGGAGGAGTCGGGTGCTTAACAACAACATATCTAAACTTTTTTCCTTGCGCCAATTGACAATCCCCGCCATTGGAATTATTTTCACCCTTGGTGTAGTAGCTGAAAAAACTTTATTAAATAATCAATTTAAACCCTCGCCTTACTCCACAGCAGCGATAGGGAATACTTTGAGAACATCGACGCAGCAGAAAAAAGATAGTTCCCAGACTCCTCTTGTAGAGCAACTCAGACAAGTTCGTCAACAAAGAAGCGAACTCAAAAGAGTAGAAAATGAGACTGAAAACATAACTAATTTTCAGTCACAGCAACCTACACAACCAGCCTCTGTCAGTGTAGATAAAAATGTTAATCCTCAAAAAATTACCAAAAACTCAGGCAGCAGTAGAACAACCAACCTACCTACAGAAGATGGGGTTTATCTGTATGGTCAATCAGCACAACCAAACCAGATAGGCCAAGGCTATGTTGTCTTTGAAAAACGGCAAGGTAGATTAGTCGGTGCATTATATATGCCGCATTCTGAGTTTAGCTGTTTTCAAGGTACACTCAACCAATCTGGAGTATTGGCAATGACCGTTACTAGCACACCAGATGCAGGCCTTTCACCAGATGTAGCTACAGCCAGCAGAATACCTAGATTGTCCAGTGATGAGCCAATGACTTATGCTCACTCCCTAACCCTGCAAGACTACCATCAGATTAATTCTATTACTAGTGACGATCGCCAGGTTCTGCAAATGTGTACTCAAAGATGAGGCAGGGAGGCAGGGAGGCAGGGAGCAGGGAGAGCAGGGGGAGCAGGGGGAGCAGGGGGAGCAGGGGGAGAAAAATACAATGCCCA
>JBODRP010000378.1:0-4674 GCA_050633005.1 Trichormus sp.
CGATCTGCAACCGCTTCTCACCCCCTCAAAATGATTATCATTATTTTATGGAGATCAAATTATGATTTTTGCTGAGTAATTTATTTCTTGGAAGTCCCCTACACCAGTCAACAAACTCGGATTGGTTCAATCATTTTCTCCTAGTTTTTCCTTCATATTTTGATAGTGACTCTATTTCCCTCAAAATTTTTCTTGGTATTGAGCCGAGTGTGCTTTGAAGTTTTGTGCTGTAGAGGAAACACCACAGAATACGTGATAAATTAATTATCGAAAAGTTTCATTTTCGGTAATGTTATGTCATCTGCTGATGGTTCACATTCACTCTCCTTGGTCAATCCCTTCCAAGTGGCGGCCGAGCGTGACCTGTTGGCAGAACTGTTGGTGGGTAAGCGCAATAAAAGCACTCGTCATGAGTACGCTAAAGATTTAAAAAAATTTTTCATGGCGGTATGCGCCCAAGAACCTACACCCGCTTTGGTGGCGCAGTTCTTGCAGATGGACAGATACTCGGCTGTAACTTTGGTTTTGCGCTACAAAGCGGAGTTGATTGACCAGGGGTTGAAGGAAGCAACTGTGAATCGGCGATTGGCAGCAATTAAGTCACTGGTTAACTATGCCTATAAGGTGGGTAAGTGTGACTGGACTTTGGCTGATATTCAAAATGAGAAAGTCAAATCTTACCGCGATACGACGGGCATTAGTCCAGAAGCATTTAAAAAGATATTAGCAATACCAGACCGGGAAACTTTAAAAGGTAAACGCGATTATGCACTGCTGCGGCTGTTGTGGGCTAATGCTCTGCGCCGGGAGGAGATTTCCCTGTGCAATATTGAGGATTTGGATTTAGAAGCTAGGACTTTGAGTATTTTAGGCAAGGGTAGGGGAACGCAAAAGGAAAATATCGATTTGCATCCCAAGACCTGCAATGCCCTTCAGGATTGGTTGTGGGACAGGAAGGAATTAGACATTAAGCAACCGTTGTTTATTTCGTTACGTCCTTACTACGGGCATCGGCTGACGGGGGATGGCATCCGTAAGACTGTGGTAGCCTACGCCAAGGAAGCAGGTATTTCTAAAATTGTCAGCCCGCACAAGATTAGGCATTCGTCGGTGACGGCGGCACTGGATGTAAGTGGGGGAGATGTGAGAAGTGTGCAAAAGTTGAGCCGTCACACGAATCTCAATACTTTAATGATTTACGATGACAACCGCACTAAAGCCCAGGGGAAAATTACAGCTTTGTTGGAAGATTTGGTGTGAAATTTATCAAGGTTTTGCGGAGATGATTTCACAGTTGAGGAGTTTATGGGCTTGTATGCTAGTGACTCAACCACAAAGGAAGATTAGCCTACTCTCTCTACTGAGTTTACGGAAGAAAGGCAGATAAATTTGATGAGCAGTGACGTTGTAAAACTACCTCAATTTGATGGGCTAGATATTTCTGCTCTCTCTCGATTATTTGCCAACACTACCAATTCATATAAGTACATTTTTTTCTTATCTCTTTTAGATATCTTAATTAGGCGTAAATTTGATGCGTCTTTACCAATTAGCTTTAGAGAAATCACAATTGAAATGTTAGCTAATGCTTGGTATCCCCATAGTTACTTTCACTTATCTTTTGGAGTCCAAGACCAGATTGCTAACAAAATAAATTTATTAGATATAACACTTAGTGATACTAGTTTTAAAGATTCTGATAAAATTGAGTTAAGAGCAAAAATAAGTCAACAAAATTTAGATGATATGCTAATCAGGCAATCATCTTTAATGAGATATGTACCTTTTCGATTAATCAGACCATTCTTTACGCATTTATTAGGTAAAATCAAAAGTGATGATGAAGTAAATAAAAAAATCATACCTTTAGCTAATACTTACTTTGATACTCTCAAGCCTCTGTATCGGTTTGATGGGAGTTCGCCTAATCAATGCCAGTTTATAAATTTTCATCCAGAATGGGTTTCATATATAAAACACAATTATATAATTGTGCGTTCTTGGGTATCTTGGGAATGGCTAAAATATATGCAAAGGCGTAATCCTAGCGTTCCCGCCCTTAGTAATAAACTATTTCCACCACAAAAAAGAGAATCTTTAGAAAGACAGACAGAATATTGGAAATTAATATTACAATTTACTAATCTCCACTGTATTTATTCGGGTAAACTGATAAATATAAATGATTTTTCTCTTGACCATTACTTACCTTGGTCATTTGTAACACACGATAATCTTTGGAATTTAATTCCAACTTTGCCAGATGTTAATTCATCTAAATCTAATAAGCTACCTGCAAGTATTTACTTTAATGCTTTCGTAGCAATGCAGCACGAAGGGCTGAAGATTTCTCATAAAAATATGAAATTGCCACAATGGAATAAATATATTGAGTCATATATAACTGAACTCAAAATCACTGACACGAATGACATTCTTAACATTGAAAAGCTGAGAAATGCTTATGAGTTGATCATCATGCCTCAAATATCTTTAGCAACCATCCAGGGATTTACACCTAACTGGTCTTACAGATAGAAGCTAATAACCAATATCAGCATTAGGGCGATACGATAACTCCAAGCAAATAAAATGAAACCAGCAGATAAAAAGCCTGTATATTGGGAGACTGATGACAGAAACGAACCGTGATAAACAACTGTCGAGAATAGTTTTAAAAGGCTTCAAGTCTATCGCCAAGTGTGACCTTGAACTCTCCAGAGTGAACATTTTAATTGGTGCTAATGGGGCGGGAAAATCCAATTTTATCGGCTTCTTCCGCATGGTTGGGCAATTACTGGAGCAGAACCTGCAAGTTTTTGTAAGTCGCCAAGGTAGTCCTGATGCGTTATTACACTTTGGACGCAAAACAACTGAACAATTAGAGTTTCAGTTATACTTTGGCAATAATGGATACTTCGCTACCCTTGAACCAACCCAGGACAATCGCTTGATGTTCGCCAAGGAATCTTTCTGGTGGAACGTGAATGGTGAGCATGAAATAGGTAGAGGTCATTTCGAGACCAAGGCTTTCACCGGCACAGGAACTCCAATTGATGATTACGTTTTATCTGCCATGCAGCAGTGGCGAGTTTATCATTTTCATGACACGAGTGATACTGCTTACATAAAACAGCCGCAGGGTATCAATGACAACGCTTATCTGCGTCCTGATGCCCGCAACCTTGCATCCTTTCTGTATTTGTTGCGTGACAGCTACCCCGCTTCCTATCAAAGAATTGTCAAAACTATTCGACTTGTTGCTCCGTTTTTTGGAGATTTTTACCTGCGTCCTTCTCCAAAAAACAAGGAGGTTATTGAGTTGGAATGGTTCGAGCGGGGCCAGGACATTCCATTTAAGGCACACCTGCTTTCGGATGGCACACTGCGTTTTATGTGTCTAGCCACGGTTTTTCTACAACCTGAAGACCTCCAGCCCCAAACAATTCTAGTTGATGAGCCAGAATTAGGTCTTCATCCCTATGCTATTACGGTACTGGCTTCGTTGATCCGTACCGCCTCCAAACAGGTGATTGTTTCTACGCAGTCCGTCGAATTGCTCAATGAATTTGAGTCCAGCGATGTGATTGTTGTAGACCGCGATGAAGGAAAGTCTTACCTGCACAGGCTGAATCAGCAGGATTTGGAAGCATGGCTGGAAGACTATAGCTTGGGTGAGCTTTGGCGGAAGAACATCCTGGGCGGGAGACCAGCACGATGATGCGGATTAATGTTTTCGTGGAAGGGCAAACGGAGGAAACTTTTGTTAGGGAACTGCTTTACGAGTATTTTTTAGAGAAAAATATCTACATCAATCCGATTCTCGTCAAAACCAGTTCCACAGGTAAGGGCGGGGTGGTAAGTTATGCCAAAATCAAGCCGCAATTAAATCGTAAGTGTCTGGAAGACAAAACTGCGATCGTCACTACCATGTTTGATATGTACGCCTTGCCTAATGATTTCCCAGGAAGTAATTCCATACCCAAAACTAGCGACCCATTCCAGAAGGCTGAACATTTGGAACGGGAGATGGCCAAGGATATTGGTCACAAGAATTTTATCCCGAATTTGCTGGTACATGAATTTGAAGGGTTGCTGTACAGTCAGCCACAAGCGTTTGCCCTGTGGTTCGATGAAAGTGTGGTGAGTATTTTGCAAGCCGAGCGTAACGCCTTTCCTTCTCCTGAGCATATTAATGATCATCCACTAACCGCACCATCAAAACGAATTCGTAATTGTTGCAATGGCTACGACAAAGCACTACATGGTTCACTGCTGGCGATTGATATCGGGCTGGATACAATACGTCAGGAATGTCAGCATTTTCACCAGTGGTTGTTGCGTCTAGAAAATATAGTTCCAAGTTGACTTGATTTTATACCTACGTCAAAGTGACCAGAAATGATGGGATGCAAGCCCCGTCCTTAATCAGAAGCATTTGAGAGCTACCGATAACATTACGGGTAATTTTTCCTTTGGCTATGATCATTGATTAACTGAGGCACAATAGAATCAAAGGCAATATGAACACGCGATGACTACTCAATTGATGATTCAACCCTCATCCTTAATACCTTCTGGTATCAAGATGAGCGAATTTGGTGATATTTATCTTTTTAAATTTCAGTAGACCGAAAAGTTTTGCGATCGCGGACAGAGCAATACCTATAAAAC
>JBODRP010000379.1:0-4597 GCA_050633005.1 Trichormus sp.
AAGGGGTTGATTAATTCTTTCGTAGTTTAATTGACTCCAAAATAGTTTTTTTAGGGTGTCGATGCTTTTAAGATTTCGGAGTGAATCTAAAACTGACTGTTGTAGTTGTAAGGTGAACATAATATGGGGGTAGATTTTGGGGATATGTCTGCACGGCAAGGTGTGGCTACTGTTTGAAGTAGCAGGAGGAGGTTTGATTAAACGCAGAGGTACGCGGAGGTTTACGCGGAGGTACGCGGAGGTTTAATTAGTGTGAGAAATATTGATTAATTTAAATTTAGGTGTTAGGTATTTATGGGTGATGCTTAACAGTAAATAAGGGGGATTTATTAATATTAAATTTTAAAAGTTGTATACTTAAAGTTAACTTTATATTTGTGATACCTGCCTCAGTAGGATTACTATTTCGATAAAAATTTACACATTGCGCCTGTTTTTCATACTCTGCGGCAACTTGTGGGGAGTTTTTCACGTCAACGACTGAGCGATGAGGCTGGCACTGATCAAGAGTGTCGGTAAGATGTCACTATTGTTAAGTACCCTAGTTTAAGTTGCGATCGCCAAATAACCGATGATTGAAGTTGAACATCTCAGTAAAATTTACGGTTCTACTCCAGCTATTACTGATGTGACTTTTAGTGTTGAGCCTGGGGAAATTGTAGGGTTTCTAGGGCCGAATGGCGCGGGGAAAACTACAACTATGCGGATTTTGGCGGGTTATCTCCCAGCTAGTAGTGGTACAGCTAAAATTGCCGGCTTTGATGTTCATGAAAGTTCTCTGGCGGTGCGTCAACGCATTGGCTATTTACCGGAAACGCCGCCGTTATACCCCGAAATGACGGTGGAGGGATTTTTGCATTTTGTCGCCCATCTTAAGGGTATACCAGCAGGCGATCGCGCCACAAAGGTGAACGCCGCTATCAAACGCTGCAATTTAGAAGAAAAACGCCGCGTGATTATTCGCAAGTTATCTAAAGGATATCGTCAACGAGTCGGTATTGCTCAGGCGATCGTTCATGATCCTCCAGCTATTATCTTAGATGAACCGACGGTAGGACTTGACCCCCGCCAAATTATTGAGGTACGCAACTTAATTAAAAGTCTGGCTGGAACTCATACAGTTATTTTGTCTACTCACATTCTGCCAGAGGTGAGTATGACTTGTAGCCGTGTCACTATTATTAATCGCGGTAAAGTCGTCGCTACTAATACACCGGAAAATTTAATGACACAGTTGACAGGAGGTGCGGGTTATGAGTTGGAAGTTGAGGGAGAAGCAGCCCTAGCGAAGCAAGTATTACAAAATATCGCCGGTGTAAGTTTGGTAGAGTCTGTTCCAGTAAATTATCCCAGAGAAAACCGTGCATACTTGCGGGTGTTGTCACAGCCAGGCAGCGAACTAGGAAAAGACATCGCCACAACTTTAGTCAATACTGGATTTAGTTTGCATGAAATGCGCCGTGTTAGTGCCACCCTCGAAGATGTATTCTTACAACTAACAACAGAAGAGAAGAATTTCTCTAACATTGAGGAAACAGCAGCTAGTGAAGGAGAAACAGCGTAAATGGGTTTAATCATCAGTAATATTATTGCCATTTATCGCCGAGAGTTACAAAGCTATTTTGTCTCACCTTTAGCTTATGCGATCGCTGGCGTATTTTGGTTGATGGGCGGTTTATTCTTAGTGATGATTTTGCTAGGGCCGGATGGTATTTTACCAGCCGTCGCCTTTATAGATTTACAAGGACAACAATTAAACGTTCCAGTGCCACCTATTGATGTCCCCTACGAATTTATCAAAGCCTTTTTAGACCGCATGGGTTGGCTATTGTTATTTATTTTACCAATTTTATCAATGGGACTCTATGCCGAAGAACGTAAACGCGGTACTTTAGAACTCCTCGCCACCTCTCCCATCACTAATTGGGCTGTCGCTGTCGGTAAATTATTAGGGGTAGTGACATTTTTTACTACTTTGATTTTACCACTAATGGTATTTGAGGCGATCGCCATTAGTAGTTCCGATCCCCCCCTATCACCCACAATTCCCTTAGTCGGACATTTGGGTTTAATCTTATTAGCATCAGCAATATTATCTTTGGGAATGTTTATTTCCTCATTAACAGATAGTACAATTCTCTCGGCAGTTTTCACTTTTGCCTTAGTTATATTGTTGTTATTTATTGATTTAATCGCTAAAAGTATTGGCGGTTCACTAGGAGAAATTGTCGGTCATTTCTCCCTGCTAAAACATTACAACACCCTAATTCAAGGCATCTTTGATACCAGTGCCTTAGTTTTATTTGGCAGTTACATTTTCTTAGGTATCTTTCTCACCGCACAATCAATTGATGCACTGAGATTTCAACGGCAATAGTTTGGGGGCAGGGGTGCAGGGGGCAGGGGAAGACAAGGTAGACAAGGTAGACTCACATCTTGCACCTCGGTTAAAAACCGGGTTTCTTGCAAATCCCTCAGCTTAAAACCTTAATCTTTCGTTCATAAACCCGGTTTTTTAGGGCTTGTTGAGAATGGTGCAAGTTAGGAGTAGACATATTTAACTCCATTCCCAATGCCCAATGCCCCATGCCCAATGCCCTAATATTTCTTAATTTTGAATTTTGAATTTTGAATTTTGAATTTTTATGCCCTATTCCCAATAGATTAAATAAAATGACTACCATTAAACAAAAACAACTTTGGAAATATTTATTTTTACTAGGGCCGTTTTTGACTGTAGCGGGTTTAACGGCTGGGTTAGTGGCTGACAGTTGGGGAATTGTTCCCTTAGTGCTACTCATTATAGGTATTATGATCTGTGTCCTATGGGTAGTGTGGGAAAGTCAGCGCAGTCAATGGTGGCAACGCCGTTCTACTCAGGCGGGTACTAATGCTTTGGTAGCAACTGTTGCCGTCTTGGTAATTATCGGCTTAATTAACTTTTTGGCGACTCGCTACCAGTTGCGTACAGATTTAACAGATACGCAGTTATTTACCCTATCCCCACAATCCCAGGAGTTAGTCCGTAAACTCAACCAGCCGGTGAAAATTTGGCTGTTTGATGTGACTCGAAATCCCCAAGATAGGGAACTGTTGGAAAATTATCGTCGCCAAAGTGCCAAATTTCAATTTGAATATGTTGATCCTCAAAGTAGACCAGGATTAGCAGAAAAATTTGGTGTGAAAGATTACGGGGAAGTATATCTAGAATCTGGTGAAAAACGGCAATTAGTACAATCAGTTAACGTTAATGAGCGTCTGTCAGAGATTAAGTTAACTAATAAACTACAACAAATATATAGCGATCGCACTGCTAAAGTATACTTCCTGCAAGGTCATGGCGAACATCCCATTGCTGCTGGGGAAGGGGGAATGTCACAAGCTGTTCAAAGTTTAAGTGATAAAAATTACACTGGTTCTCCTTTAAGTCTGGCAGATAATCCCAAAGTGCCTGATGATGCCGATGTTGTAGTTGTAGCTGGCCCCAAACGGGAACTATTTGATGCTGAAGTCAAAGCTTTACAAGACTACCTCAACCGTGGTGGTAACGTTCTACTCATGGTTGACCCCAGCACAAACCCCAACCTGAATAGTTTGCTACAAGAGTGGGGCGTTAGTCTAGATGATCGTTTAGCCGTCGATGTCTCCGGTGCAGGTGTAGGACTTGGCCCGGCTGCACCTATCATCAGAGATTATGGACAACACCCCATTACCCAAGATTTCGCTAACGGTATTTCTTTTTACCGTCTGGCTCGACCTCTGCAAATTACCCCAGTCCCAGGTGTCCAGTCTACTCCTTTACTGCAAACTAAACCCTATCCCGATAGCTGGGCAGAAAGTGACCTGCAAAGTGAAAAACTAGAGTTTAACCCTGACAAAGACCTCAAAGGGCCTCTTACTCTAGGTGTTGCTTTAAGTAAAAAAATAGCAACCCCCACACCTACCCCCACAACATCACCCACTCCCCAAACTCAAGCTACTCCCACACCTACCCCCACAGCATCACCCACTCCCCAAACTCAAGCTACTCCCACTCCTACCCCCACAGCATCACCCACACCCCAAAACCAAACTACTCCCACACCTACCCCCACAACATCACCCACACCCCAAAATGAACAGCAACCTCAACAAACAACCAAAGAAGCAAGGTTAGTAGTAATTGGCAATTCCGACTTTGCCACAGACAATATCTTCCGACAGCAACTAAATGGAGATGTATTCCTCAACTCAGTCACCTGGTTAAGTCAGCAGGATCAGCAACCCCTCTCCATTCGCCCCAAAGAACCAAAAAACCGCCGCATCACCATGTCAGCCGCCCAAGCCAACTTTCTTACCATTGCGTCTGTGATAGTTTTACCCTTAATCGGCTTTATCACCGCCGTTGCTATTTGGTGGAAACGGAGATGATGGAGCAGGGGGCAGGGGAGCAGGGGGCAGGGGGCAGGGGGCAGGGGAGCAGGGGGCAGGGGAGCAGGGGGAGACAAGGGAGACAAGGTAGACAGGGGGCAGGGGGAGACAAGGGAGACAAGGGAGAGATTAAATGAGTAATGAGTAATAAGTAATGAGTAATGAGTAATGAGTAATGAGTAATGAG
>JBODRP010000380.1:0-4570 GCA_050633005.1 Trichormus sp.
TTCTGCTTTTGCTCATCGATGGTTTTTAGCATTTACGAAAAATTCGCCAGTGCAGGCACACATCTTAGCACGAAAGTTTATCCAAAAAATAGAATTATCCCAAAATGCCCATCTCTTAGAACTAGCTAATACACCAATTTTATTGAATCTTACTTGTTTAGTCTTTAAATCTATAGAGGATTTTCCCACTAATCCATCAGAGCTTTATAAACAAGCCTTAGATTTGTTACTAGTAAGCTGGGATGAAGCTAGAGGGATAAAACGTGATCAAGTTTATCGTAACTTATCGCTGCTAGATAAGATTAAGTTGCTGAGTCAAATTGCTGCTATTAGTTTTAAGCAAGGAAATTACTTTATCACTGCACATCAAATTCAGCAAATCATTGCCAACTATTTATCTAATTTACCTAATGCAGTTACTGATACTGATGCTTTAGAAATAGCCAGTAATGCTGTTTTAAGTGCTATAGAAATTCAACATGGTTTACTAATTGAAAGAGCCAGAGGAATTTATTCTTTTTCTCATTTAAGCTTTCAAGAGTATTTTACAGCTAGAGCAATTGTTGCTAATGCTAACCAAGAAACACTGCAAGATTTTGTCAAACATTTGCATGAGCAGCGTTGGCGGGAAGTTTTTTTACTCAGTGTCAGAATGTTAAATTCTGCGGATAATTTACTACAATTAATGCAGTCAAAAATTGACGAATTGGCTAGAAATAGTCATCAATTATATAAATTTTTAAAATGGTTACAACAAAAATCTTCTCAAGTCAATACTGGTTATCACTGTGCTAGTGTCCGCGCTTTTTATTTGACTATTTCTCTACCTCCAGAACATCCTCTGGCGTGTAATCAAGATTTAGCGATATCCTTGGATCGTCAACTTGCTGGTAGTTTAGATGAACAGTTAGCTATAGATTTAGCTTTAACTCATGCACTTGCTGTTAGTCTGACTATGACGGCTGATATTTTCTTTCAAAGAATGATGGTTTTAAAGTTGTCCCTGGATTTAAAATATTTATTCACTAATCAACCATCTTGGCAACTGCATCTACAAGATTTGGCGAATCAACTACCTGATGCAAGTCAAGATAGAGATACACTAAAAATATGGTGGCAAACTTATGGTAAAACTTGGAGTGATAAATTGCGATCGCTAATCATTCAAACTCGCCAAATCGGTTATAATTGGCAGTTCACTGAGCAGGATTGGCATTGTCTACAACAGTATTGGGATGCTAATAAATTAATCTTGGAATGCCTCAACACTGCTACCAATCTTAGTCCTGATGTAAAAAATCTTATAGAAAACAATTTGTTTTTACCACCAGAATAGGCATTTTTTAAAGATATAGCGTTTCCTAGTCTGCTGAAGTACAAATCTTTGCGTACCTCTGCGCTTTACTTTGCGTACCTCTGCGTTTCAAAATATTATCTGTACTTCACTTAATTGGGAATCGCTATAATCTATTTCTAAATAATTAAATTGAACATATAGAACTTGTGAGAGGTGACAAGCCATCAATTTTAATTCTAAATTAAAAAAATTGCGTATATATTTTTACTTTCATGAAATTCTCTAGCCATTTATTGCTGTTGGTTGGGTTATTCATCCTGGCAGCCTGTAACCAAACTGCCACTGTTTTAGATAATTCCATACCGGAAACATCTAGTTCTGAGGTGGAATTAGCACAGAGTTCTACACAGGTAAAAAATGTCATTCCCACAGAAACACTTTCACCCCAACCCATCCGCATTACCTTACAGAGTTTACCAGCACCTTTGGCTACAGACAGTGCATCTAAACCGCCTCAAGTTGTGGCAATTCCTGAAAACCCAGTCTTGAAAGTACCATCAGGTTTTACAGTGAATGTTTTTGCTGATGGTTTAAATGCACCACGTTGGTTAGCATTAACCCCTAGTGGCGATGTCTTGGTGACAGAAACTAGACAAAACCGCATTCGTTTGTTGCGAGATACTAACGGGGATGGGGTGGCTGATGTGCGTCAAACTTTTGCTAGTGCCTCCAATGGGCTGAATATTCCCTTTGGGATGGCTTTTAGTGGTGATTCCTTCTTTTTGGGTAATACAGATGCGGTTTTGCGGTTTCCTTATCGTCAAGGACAACAGCAACTAACTGGTAATGGTCAAAAAATCGCTGATCTTCCTGGTGGCGGCTATAATCAGCATTGGACAAGAAATGTAGTAGTTTCACCAGATGGTAAAAAGCTATATGTTTCGGTGGGTTCGCGTTCTAATGTAGATGAAGAAGAATTACCACGGGCTTCGGTACAGGTGATGAACTTAGATGGTTCTCAGCAGAAGACTTTTGCTTTTGGTTTGCGTAACCCCGTTGGTTTAGATTTTCACCCAGTTACTCAAGAACTTTATACCACGGTAAATGAACGGGATGGGCTGGGGGATGATTTAGTTCCCGACTACTTGACACGTATTCGACAAGGAGAGTTTTACGGTTGGCCTTATACTTACTTCCAGCCTGGCAAACTTGATCCTCGTCAAACAGTGAATGGTAAAAGTAAACGTCCAGAGTTAGCAGCCCGTACCCGTAACCCTGATGTATTATTTCAAGCCCATTCCGCCGCTTTGGGTTTGCAGTTTTATGATGGGAAAACTTTTCCCGCCAGGTATCGTAATGGGGCTTTTGTAGCTTTTCGTGGCTCTTGGAACCGCGATCGCGGTACTGGTTATAAAATTGTATTTGTGCCTTTTAATGCCCAAGGTAGACCGGAAGGCTACTATGAAGAATTTTTGACTGGGTTTTTGCTCAACCCTTCTGTTCCCAGCACTTGGGGGCGACCGGTGGGATTATTAGTTTTACCTGATGGTAGTTTATTAGTCACAGAAGAAGCCAATAATCGTATCTATCGGATTCAGTATGCAGGTGTTGATAGTTGACAGAATTGAAACTAGTCCCTATTTTCCAGACAGAATTGTCAACACAGTATCTTAAACTTGGTAAAATCCAGGGTGAGAGAGAGGAGAACATTCACACATGGTAGCTACCCGTACAGATTTAAATATTACCGCTTTAGAAGCAGAATATAGTCAAAAATCAGCCAGGGAAATTCTGAAATTTGCCTTAGAAACCTATAACAACCTAGCAATTTCTTTCAGTGGTGCGGAAGATGTTGTTCTCATTGATATTGCTGCCAAAATTACCAACAATTTCCGCGTGTTTACCCTCGATACTGGACGCTTGCACCCGGAAACATATCAATTCTTAGATAAAGTCAGGGAACATTATGGCATCAAATTAGAAGTAATGTTTCCTGATGCGGCGGAAGTTCAAGCTTTGGTAGAAGAAAAGGGACTGTTTAGTTTTTATCAAGATGGTCATAAAGAATGCTGTGGAGTCCGCAAAGTTAGACCTCTGCGCCGCAAACTCAATACTCTAGATGCTTGGGTGACAGGACAGCGCAAAGATCAAAGTCCCAGTACTCGCAACCACATCCCTGTAATTGAAGTTGACAGTGCTTTTTCAACTGAAGATCATCAATTGATTAAGTTCAACCCCTTAGCAAATTGGTCTTCTGCTCAAGTTTGGGAATATATCCGCGCTTTAGATGTACCTTACAATCAATTACACCAACGGGGTTTTGTAAGTATTGGTTGCGAACCTTGCACTAGAGCAGTGTTACCCAACCAGCACGAGAGGGAAGGCCGCTGGTGGTGGGAAGAGTCTACTGCTAAGGAGTGCGGTTTGCACGCTGGTAACTTGCAGAAATAGTTGTTGAAAGGGTGTGGGGTGTTGATTTTGATGAGATTTACCCATTTTTATTCATCACCAAATTAAATGAGTAATAAGTAATGAGTAATGAGTAATGAGTAATGAGTAATGAGTAATGAGTAATAAGTAATGAGTAATGAGTAATGAGTAATGAGTAATAAGTAAAGACCCATTACTTATTACTTGTCACTTGAAGAACGCGAAAAATCACTTTTCTCACTGCAAATTTTACTCTGTGTGGAGTGTGGGGACAAAGCTGGCGGTGCGTTACGGCTTACGCCTAACACACCCTACTATCAATGCTATATATTATCGGTAAATGTGCATAAATAAGGAATAACCGCTAGCAGCTAAAATAAAAAATATGATTGTCGAAAATATCACTACATCTCTGACGATAAATAAAATCCAATTTTTTCTCAATTCTTGTTTAAACTTCAGTTCTCGCAATTCGCGCTCAAGTTTGGCATCGGCTGCTAAATCGTGATTTACGCTTAAAATAATAATTGGATTTTCACCTTTTTTGGCAATTAGTTGAGATAAATCTTTGATATCTGTCATAATATTAGATGCCAATGATTTGGGTTTCAAGGTTTTGTTGTGCGTCTGTAATCCAAAGATGTTTGCTTGCTGTTTTGGCTTCTACAGCTATTTCTAGGAGTGCAATTGCTTTGAGTAAAACTTCAGTAGTATCTTCATTCATTTGTGTTTCTAAGTTTTTGATTGTTTCATAGAGTTCTGGTGACAAATCTAAAATGATTTGAACTCTTGGGGGTTGTTTTGGTGCAATCATTGATGATTAAATATCTCACAACTCAAGAA
>JBODRP010000381.1:0-4500 GCA_050633005.1 Trichormus sp.
GAATAATATTGATAGTTTCTTTTTTGAAGCACAGCCACCCCTTGGTTATTCCCTACTGGCTAACTATAAAGTAGAACAGAATCGCACTAGGCTAGAGTCAGTTCAACCAGGAAATTATAGCTTTGCGTTTAAGTTACCACCAGGACAAGAAACTACTTTTCGCGTCACCTATCAAGCGCAAGGGGGTTCACGTTGGGTTTATAATGCTGCTGGACAGTTGCTGTCTAATTTTCGGTTAACAACAATTGCTAACTTTCCTGGGGCTGATTTTGCTAGTGGTATTATTCCTAGTGAGACAAAAGTTGATGGTCGCAGTACTCAATTTACTTGGGTATTCGACGATAACGTGTCTGTGAAAAATCCCTTTGGGGTATTCACCAACACTAACCCCATTCGTCAAACTGGTATCCTTCCCAGGTTGTTATTGCTTGCACCGGCTGTATTTTTGTGGTGGATATTATTGTTGTATTTATCCATCCCGGTGAATTTAAAAAATGTGGCGATCGCTGCTAGTCTTTTCTTTGCTTGTCTATTGAGTTTAACTTATCTCAGCCGCTTTATGAATGCTGAGTTAGCTTGGACAATGATTTCCCTAATTTTACTGTCATTATCCTGGGGATTAGGTAGCAGTCGTAGTACTTCTTTGGCTGTAATTATCTGTACTATTGCTGGGGCAATATTACCAGTCTTTGGCTTGATAGTACCATTTAGCGGTTTGACTTTGAGTGTGGCTGGTTTATTATCTGCTATTTGGTTAGCGGTACGTCATTGGTATAAATGGTATCTTTTGCAGCCGGAAGACGATTTTTAATTCGTAATTCGTAATACCCTACGGGAAGCAAGCTACGTAATTCGTAATTACAGATTACCAAAAACATGGGTTTAAAGCCTCTCTGCGAGACGCTACGCGAACGCCCTTCAAGGGCGACTTTGCTTAATTAATGATATGTGGCGGTAACGCACCAATATTATACGGTGGGTTACGGTTTGCTTGAACGCACCCTACAATTTAAGGTTTACTTTATAGGTTTACTTTATAAATCATTTCTCAACTCTGATGACAGTATTTTTTGAATTTGAAGCTGATTTTGTTGATTCTCTGCGTTGTATACCTATGCAGGTGCGGTATAAACTTGATACCTGCGGTATTAAGTTAAGATTATCTGATTGGTATCAAATTACTCAAGCTGAACGGGAAGCTTTAGTGATTTTACCTTGCAGCACAGACACAGAAGTTCAAGCTTACCAAAAATATCTCCAGGAGTTAATTTTAGAACGCACAGGTACACCTGTGGCAACATTACCTATAGACTCTTATCCTCAATGGTTAGATGCTCATAATTTGCCAGTCAGTGTACAAGAAAAGGCGCAAGAACTAGGGATTATCATCACGCTATCACAGTGGGCTAATTTAACATCACTACAACGGTTTGCCTTGATTAAACTGAGTCGTCCTGGACATGAAAACAAAAATTTTGGGCGGGCGATCGCAGAATTTAAACTAGTCAATAATCAATAATTTTTCATCTTGACTGTTTTCATTTTCTCTGTAGTCGAACTGCAATATTATATAGAAAGCCCTGACCATACGCGTGATAACTGATAACTGATTTAAAATCTAGATTCTGACGCAAGGATAGCATATATGGCAGCTAAGAAAATTTTGATGCTAGTGGGTGACTATGTAGAAGACTACGAAGTCATTGTTCCCTTCCAAGCTTTGCAAATGGTAGGACATCAAGTTGACGCGGTTTGTCCCGATAAGCAAGCTGGGGACAAAATACGAACAGCAGTTCATGATTTTGAGGGAGATCAGACCTATAGCGAAAAACCTGGACACAATTTCACCCTCAACGCCACCTTTGCAGAAATCACAGCCGCAAACTACGATGCTTTAGTTATCCCTGGTGGACGCGCGCCCGAATATATCCGCTTAAATCAACAAGTATTAGACATAGCTCGCCACTTTGCCGAAACCAATAAACCCATTGCTGCTATTTGCCACGGATTACAATTATTAGCTGCTGCGGATGTATTACGTGGTAAGAACTGCACTGCTTACCCAGCCTGTAGCCCTGATGTGCGGAGTGCTGGCGGTAATTATGTTCAAATTCCCGTAGATGAAGCCATAGTTGACGGTAATTTAGTCACCGCACCAGCTTGGCCAGCTCATCCCCGTTGGTTAGCAGAGTTTTTGAAGGTTTTGGGTACGAAAATTGAGCATCCTGAAGTAGCTAGAGTTTATTGAAAAAGCAGGGGAGCAGGGGGCAGGGGTGTAAGGGTGTAGGGGTGTAGGGGTGTACAACTTTTTTAGATAAATGAAATGATGCAACTTATGGGTGTAACAGCTTAATAACTTTCCTGTGTCCTATGTCCTATTCACTATGTCGAAAAAATTCATCCCCTCGTAGGTAGAGTTTTTGATTCAACACTCAATAGTCAACCTATCCTGGCGATATTCCTGCTCCATCCCTCCTAGCTTCAACAGAAATATAAAATACTTAGTTACAATTCATAGAATTGTGTGAACTGACACGAAATAATAGGAATGATCAATGCCAAGATCAAAATAAGGATGTCAAAAGGGTACCGCTAGCACTATGCCAGAACTACACCAATCAATTGCCCAACACTATCATGAACGGACGAAATATGACCCTCAGACCCTTGCTGCTAAAAGTCAGAGTTTAGACTGGGCTAAACAGCCAGTACCGTTTAAAGAATACAAAATTGGTTCGGAAATTGACCTCAAACCTTACATCCAAGGGACTCCAGAGGCGTTTGTCAATGACCCGAATGCCCAATGGTGGCAAAGAATTTCCCGGTTGCTGTTTCGTAGCTATGGACTAACTGCTAGAATGCCTTCTCTGGGGAATACGGTTTATTTACGTTCTGCGCCTAGTGCTGGGGGGTTGTATCCGGCAGAATTATACTTAGTCTCTCGTGGCACGCCATTATTACCAGCCGGACTATATAATTACCAATGTCGGACTCATTCACTAATGCAATATTGGGAAAATGATACTTGGCAAGGGTTGCAAGAGGCTTGTTTTTGGCATTCAGCATTAGAGAGTACCCAATTGGCAATTATTGTCACAGTTGTTTTTTATCGTTCGGCTTGGCGATATGAAGACCGCGCTTATCGGCGGATTTGTTTAGACACTGGGCATCTATTGGGGAATATAGAATTAGCAGGGGCAATTACTGATTATCGCCCACATTTGATTGGTGGTTTTATTGATGAAGCTGTTAATAATTTACTTTATATAGATCCATTACAAGAAGGTGCGATCGCGGTTTTACCTCTGGCAGACTTATTAGATATCAAACAAAATTTACCATCAGGATGTACTGCCCTCCCCTCAGCTACAGAAACTAACTATCCATACATTCCCGATGGTCAATTGTTGACATATTTTCATAAACATACCCAACTAAATGCAGGCATCACCGGCAAACTGAATTTACCCGCTATTAAACAAACAAAATCCTTAGAAGATAAATATAATTTTCCTTTCTGCCTGAAAGTTTCCACCGTCACCACCCCTATTGATTGGGGAGAACAGCTATCAGATTTGGAACTGACTATCCATAAGCGACGTTCTACCCGTGCTTACAATGGTGAGGAATTAACTTTAGATGAACTCAAAGCTTTACTTGATTTTACCTATCAATCCCAAAATTATCTAGACCAAAATTTAGATCCTGCGCCTGATTATTTTGACTTGAATTTAATTCAAACATTCATTGCTGTTTGTGGTGTTCAAGGACTAGAAACTGGCTGTTATTATTACGCACCGAAAGCTCAAGAATTACGGCAAATTCGGTTTAAGAACTTCCGGCGAGAATTACACTTTCTCTGTTTGGGACAAGAACTAGGGCGAGATGCAGGAGCAGTGCTTTTTCATACATCTGACCTGAAATCAGCTATTGCTCAATATGGCGATCGCGTTTATCGTTATTTACACATGGATGCTGGTCATTTAGGGCAACGCCTGAATTTAGCCGCCAGTCAACTCAATTTAGGTGTCAGTGGCATCGGTGGCTTTTTTGATGAACAAGTAAATGAAGTCTTGGGTATACCTGCGGATGAAGCTGTACTTTATATTACTACTTTAGGCCGTCCGCGATAGCGGCATAAGTTGATTCATAGATGGCGTGACTCAAAATAATATATAAAAAATTTAGCAATCTCATACTACAGAGAATTGCCAATATTTTTATATTTTGACTCATCCCACAAATCATGCCTTTTGTATAAAGAAGCAATCATGTTATTACCTGATGATGAAAGTCAACGCCTCCAACTATTACGGGAATATAGCATTTTAGATACACCACCAGAAGAGGTGTTTGATAATTTGGTACAACTAGCGGCTGACATTTGTGAAACCCCAATAGCTTTTATTAGCTTCATTGATGCTGAACGGGAATGGCTAAAATCTAAGGTAGGAATCAGTGAATCAGAAATACCTCGGCGCATGTGTTTGGGTAGTTATA
>JBODRP010000382.1:0-4470 GCA_050633005.1 Trichormus sp.
TGAATGTATCTATGTCCGGTAGTCGCGTCAACAATTGTTGTTTCAATTCATCGATAACTTTCCTAGCTGAGTTTTTATCTTTTGCATCAAACAATTGTCTAGTAGCTTTAGAATAACTTTGTTCAATTCCTGAAGGTCTCATAGAACATATTGCGTTGAAACAAAAGTGAAATTTTTCAATAAAAAACAGTATATTTTTTACATCAGACAGTTTTAAATATCTCTTATCTCTTACTTTAAATAAATTTAATAAAAAAGGCTTTTGTTGACTAACATTAAAAGTCTTCAATGCCAACAGTGATCTATATAATTCTTTTTCTTCCTGTTGTGGAAAGTCTTCTACAACAGGAGAAGATATTTTGACATACAGTTCAGCATCACTCATCAACTCATCTAAAAAGTTCTCAGGGTCTATTCCACCACTATTCCATTGTTTTTAAAAAATCTTGTACTGAATTGGTACACCTAAGATAGTGTAATAGCTGTTTGACAAAATCGAGATAAATCCTTATTTTGTGCTGTTCTCCTCATCCAATATTTTAGCCTTGCCACGCCAGTAGTGGCGTGGCAAGGCTAAAGTAGTGAATTAAATGTAGGTTGGGTTGACGTTAGGAAACCCAACATTGATTGTGGCGTTGGGTTTCGCAAAGCCTCAACCCAACCTACGCCTAATCCATCATTTTAGGCTTGTCATTCCAGTAGGGTGCGTTAATGAAATTAAACGCACCTTTTTATACTGTCGAGTTTTTAAGATGCTTAAAATACGAGCTAAATAAGGGGCATTTTCAAATTATTACAAAACCTCCTTCCCTAAAAATGGGCGCAACACTTCCGGTATTAAAACAGTCCCATCCTGTTGCTGATAATTCTCTAAAATTGCAGCCATTGTCCGCCCTACAGCCAAACCAGAACCGTTGAGGGTATGGACAAACTGAGTACCCTTCTTCCCGGCTTCCTTAAATCGAATATCAGCCCGTCGCGCCTGAAAATCGACAAAATTGGAACAACTGGAAATCTCCCGATACTTCCCAGAAGAAGGTAGCCAAACCTCCAAATCATAAGTTTTAGTGGAAGAGAAACCCAAATCCCCACTACATAGATTAATCACGCGGTAAGGTAACTTGAGAGCCTGTAAAATCGCTTCCGCATTTCCTACCAATTTTTCCAATTCATCAAAGGAAGTGCTGGGATGCACAAATTTCACCAACTCCACTTTATTGAATTGATGCAAGCGAATTAACCCCCGCATATCGCGCCCATAGCTACCCGCCTCTCTACGAAAACAAGGAGTATAAGCACAGTGGTAGATAGGTAAACTTTCCGCAGCCAGAATTTCTCCTCGGTAAAGGTTAGTTACAGGAACTTCTGCTGTAGGAATTAACCACAAATCATCATCAGCACATTTAAAGCTTTCTTCTGCGAACTTGGGTAATTGACCTGTCGCTGTCAAAGAATCAGAATTGACTAAAAGTGGCGGACTAACTTCTACATAACCTGCTTGGGTTTGCATCGCCAACATGAAGTTAATCAAAGCCCTTTCTAAAGCTGCACCAGCCCCGATTAAGTTGACAAAACGACTTTGGGCAACTTTCACCGCTCGCTCTACATTCAAAATCCCCAGCTTTTCGCCAATTTCCCAATGTGGCAGAATATTTGGGTTTTGAGGTATGTACTCATCACCCCAACGGCGGACTTCTACGTTATCGTCTTCAGTTTTACCCAAGGGTGTAGCATCACTAGGTATGTTGGGAATGGCGAGGATAAGTTGCTCAATTTCCGCTTTGAGTTCTTTTTCCTTGGGTTCTAGTTCACTGAGTTGAGCCTTAATGGCGTTACCCTCATCCCGCAAGCCTTGAATTTCTGGGTCTTGGGGACTAACACCAGATTTAATTTTCTGCCCAACGAGTTTACCAATTTCATTACTACGCGCTTGCAATTGGCTACGAGTAACTTCTATGTCTCGCTGCTGCCGATCTAATTGTAATATCGGTTCTATGTCGTATTTACCACTACGACTGTTCAAGCGTTCTTGAATTAATTGGGGATTTTCCCGTATTTGCTTAATATCCAGCACAGATTTTTCTCAGTCTTTTGCCTACTTCCTGCCAACACATCAGCATATACTGATTTTCGCTTGCTATGACAGGAAAAGCAAATACAAAAATTATATTAAAGGTGGGAATGGGGAATAGGTAGGTTGTGCATTTTGACTTTTAAATTTTGAATGACTTATACCAAATTTGGATAGGTAGTATTTTTTCGAGATTCTGGAACAGTCTAAGAATCTAGGCTTTTAATCCAAAATCCAAAATCCAAAATTGGTATTATGAGCGGTTGATGCGATTAAGTAACCATAGTGAACCTACTAACCCAGCAAAATGAGCTGATACTGTATTGATATTTGCCTGTACAACGAGCATATCTAAGCCACTAATGATTCTGGTGGGGTCAAAAAATTGCGTCGTGATGGCTTGGGGAGATATTGACCTAGCTACGAGTGTACCAACGATCGCCTGCGCTCCCAATAGTGTCACTAGTGTCCCTGCTAAATTTACCCATAGTCCTAGTCGTAAAACTTGCACGCTCTCAACTTTCCGAGGACGATTACTAGGGTTAGATGACAGCAATTGGTTGCCTATTCTGGTATAACGATAAGCCAAATATAGCCCGCCACCTAAGATTAAAATTCCACAAACTGCTAAAAAAACACCGAAACTAGTACCAGGATTATTACTGGGACTCCCTGACCTTTGACTGAAAACAGCAAATAACAAGACAATAATTCCAGAAACTACACCTAGTACTAATTGAATCCAAAAGCTAATCCAACCTGTGAGGCGAAAAGTCTGGGCAATTGTGCGGAGATTGGAAGAAGAAGAAGGAGTATCGGAGTTTTGTGACATACTGAATCACCTACCTGCTAGACATTTACAGATTTTATTGATGACTTACACACAGGTAACGGTAGTTCAAAGCCTAGGCTCAAGAATGTTAGCAATCAACGCTTTTGTACTTACACCCTCATACCTCTACCATTTTGGTGTCAGCCTTGCTAATACCACACTTACCAGATGAGATGCAACAATCTCAAGGTTAGACATCTGAGTGTGGCATATTTTTCAGGGAACATCAGAAAATAAATTATCTCTGGGTGACGGGCTGGCAGGGTACGTCAGTTTGAGAACACTTAACTATACCCAGAAGCTATTTATACTGACGCACCCTAAATTTTGGATATTTCTTGATCTAGAAGTGTCTAACCTGTCTAGAGGTTTTGCGCTTGGTTTTGGGCTTGTAAGTATATCACTATTAGTTGTCTAATTTTTTGATGATTTGCAATAGGATATTAATTTTTTAACAAAGTATTGGTTAACTTTTACAGATTTACAGACAAAACGACATTTTAACTGTAAAATTTTTTCGATAGCATCTTACGTTTAAGCAGTTCTAACTAGATCGGCATTACTTAAAAGCAAGGTAGTGGTAAAATCCACTGTCTTGATTGCTCCTCACAACACTAATGAAAGCTAGGGTGGGAGCGTTCTATTATGACGCTCCTAAAACTTTTGTCATTTCCCGTGATTTTTCATCGTGGGTTCTCAATTTAATGTTTTCACTTAGGAACTTCTGCCTAGGTAGCTCTATATACTTACTCGGACTAGAGTAGCAGCATATACTGGCTACAAAGATGTAGATTCCACCCTAAGGCATACTTTTAGCCATTTACAAATTATGAAAATTGAGGATATATATCAATTCTTTGAGAATCCTCCGCCAACTTATCTCTGTCAAGAACTAGCAATTTGTTACATTCTGGATGTGTTGTTACAAGGGGAATCCTACGGTACTGAGTTGATTCAACAATTAGAAACGGAATATCCCACCTATCGCCTTTCTGACACTGTACTTTACAGTGCCATCAAATTTCTTGAAGACCATAATGCTATTAATGGTTATTGGAAGAAGTTGGAAGGTCGAGGCCGCCCTAGAAGAATGTATCAAATTTCTCCAGAATGGGAAGGACAAGCAGAGGATTTGGCTCGGCTTTGGCGAAATTACATAACTCTGAGGATAGGTAACTAAATAACCCAAGTCGTTAACTAAGTAAATGTATGGGGATATAGAAGTGTTAGTTTTGGCAACTTTTATGCCCCCATATGCTTGAATTTGATAACATAAGACTGATATTTGATGGGGCAAAACATCCCCCACTATACACCTTTAAGACTGATAACTGATAATGGATACTGCTATATTGCCATCTACGTTGCTGCTAACCTTGTTATTATCAGTTGGGCTGCTCTTCTTTATTCGTGCTGCGACTAAAGACCGGACACAAACAGCACAGCTGATATCTGAGCAAGCTGAAGCCGTCTTCATGCCGCAACTACAAGATTATTTTGACTCCCGTGCTTACCGAGTAGTAGAAATAGACAAAGCAAAAAACTTAGTAGCTTTTGAAGGGTTTGT
>JBODRP010000383.1:0-4454 GCA_050633005.1 Trichormus sp.
ATCCAACCCAAATTGATCACATCTTGATTAATTTGGGTAATTTGATGGGGAACACTGAGGTAATTTTTTAAGTTTTGGTCTATCCTGGCAGTTACTTCACTTCGTAACTGAGTAGCAACGTCATTTACAGCCTTTTGTCCATTGCGAAGAGAAAGAAATCCTGTCAAACCTACGGCGGCGAAGATTTGCAAGACAAATGGGACAATCAAGACTGCTCGTAAGGGCAGACGACGCACCCAGTTGCCATCAATAGATGGTGGCATCATGATCACTACTCTGTATAAATTATATTTTTTTCAGTGTTATTGCTTATTATTCCCCTATGCCAAACTAAAATTAACAACTCTCGCTGGAAATTAGCGATCGCAAAAACCTGTGCCTCTAGTTCTGTTTCTGGGGTGTTTTCCCACACTAGACGACCGATTTTGATATGGGTCTAAAATATCAGTAGTAAAATGTCTTTTGATCACACTAAGCCAGAACGCAAGGCCACAACCGCAGCTTGCACACGGTCATCTACTGCTAACTTATTCATAATCCCTCGGACGTGAGTTTTGACGGTGTTAGGACTCAGATAGAGTTTTTCGGCTATTTCTGGGTTACTCAAACCTTCTACCATCAGTTTTAATACTTCTAACTCACGTCCTGATAAATTAGCTGTGTTGCCCTTTGGTGTAGGTGGTTTGAGATGATCAATGACTCGCCGTGCAATTAGCGGATCGAGATATGTAGCACCATCAACGGCAGCAGCGATCGCATTTAATAATCTCTCTACAGTCGCGCCTTTGATACAATAAGCATCTGCACCGCTAGATAAGGCGGCAATAATTTCTGTCTCTGTTTGGTGGGATGTCAACATCACGACATGGGTTTGGGGAAGTGCGGCTTTGATTTGTTGTGTAGCGGCAATTCCATCTAATCTCGGTAAACCAATGTCCATCACCACTAAATCCGGTTTTAGTTGCAGTGCTGCTTGTACACCTAAATAACCGTCTTCCGCTTGTCCGACAATTTCTAACTGGGGATGCACCATCAAGGACTGTTCTAACCCCAGTTGCATCATCGGATCATCCTCGACAATTAAAACTTTGAGCTTATTAGTAATAGCGTCAACCATTGCTCACACTTTCATAACACCAGGATTGGTATTTTCTGGGGGCAAAAATACCCCATCGATTTCAAATTTAGGTTCTTTAACAGCTACCGAATCAAATTTGTAATCACCTGCATTTGTTGGAGGATTTGTCAATAGTTCAAATAGTAAATTGGGGGATTGTTGGAATAGTTTGTAAAAGATGGAATCTCGGCGCATCAATTCAAAATTTAAAATGAAATGGGAATTTGTTGTTACTCTTCCACTCTATACCCCAATTCAGCTAATCTGAGGCGGGAGTGTCGCCATTTGGGTTGGACTTTGACAAATAACTCTAGATAGACTTTACCAGAAATTAGTTTTTGAATTTGCTCTCGTGCGGAACTACCTATGGCTTTGAGCATTGAGCCGCCTTTACCGATGAGAATGCCTTTTTGGGAGTCGCGTTCAACGTGGATGGTAGCTAGAACACGGGTAATGCTTGGTGTTTCTTCTACTTTATCAATAGCGATCGCCACAGAATGGGGAACTTCTTCACGAGTCAACAGCAAAATCTGTTCTCGAATTAACTCACCCATGATAAACCGTTCTGGTTGGTCGGTTACTAAGTCAGGGGGATAGTAAAACGGCCCATGATCTAAATGTTCAATTAATAATGTTTGCAGTTGGGGTAATTCTGCGCCAGTCATGGCAGAAAATTTGACTATCGGCCATTCATGGTTAGCTGCTAACTGTTGATAACTTGCATCGATGTTCTGAGAATTTTCTGGTTGTTGATCAATTTTATTGACACCTAAAATTACTGGTGTGGAAGTGTTAATGAGTAATTCAGCGATAAAGCGATCGCCTGCACCACAAGCTACTGTACCATCTACTACAAATAGCACTACATCCACGGAATCAATCGCTATTTTGGCATTCTGTACTAATACTTCCCCCAATTGATGATGGGGTTTGTGGATTCCTGGGGTATCGACAAAAATTAATTGTGCCTCTGGTGTTGTGACAATTCCTCTTAAACGGTTGCGGGTGGTTTGTGCCACTGGTGAAGTAATAGCAATTTTTTGACCGACTAATTCATTCATTAGCGTAGATTTACCAACATTAGGACGGCCAATAATACCAATAAACCCCGACTTAAATTGAGGAGGAGCTTGGGGAATCGATACCGCTTCCGAAATAGATAGAATGTCATTATCAATACTAGTCACTGTCAGTCCCACCGTTATTTTTTTATAGTTTGGATTTAATAGGTATAAGTCTGTACGAACAGATTCAAAAAAACATCAATTCACCCTAACAGGTGCGGGCAACTAGTCTTTAATCTTAGTTTAATCTAATACTAAATATATTTTGCTCTCATTTGCAAAAAAATGATATCTGAACACACTCCCGTTCTTAAAATTATCTTTCTTGTAGGGGATTGTTTTTCATTCAATTTTGTGTTTTTTGATAAAAATTACAGTAATTTACAAATCATCTAGAATATGTATTCATCTTAAAGATGAGTATAATTTCAACTTCAGTGATTATTAACAATTATCAACTAATGAATTAACCCCAACACAAACTCACCTTGATTGACAGCTTGATTGGTGGAGACATCATAAACTAAGCCATCTTCCGCAGCGCAGACATCAATGACTGTCGGTAGTTGACTTTCTTTATTGAAACTGAGAATTTGATAGAGTTTATCGCCTGCTTTGATATTTGTACCTAGAGCCACTCTAGATTGAATCATGCCGCCTGCGATCGCATAATATTTTTCCCGGTTACTACTCTTAGCAAAATACATTTCATCAGCTTGAGTAGAGGGGAGATTTTGTAACACATTTTTTTGGATTAAGTAATTTTTCACACCCGCTACCCCTTTAGCCACCGAATCAGGATTCATTTGCATACCCGCACCTAATTCTAATGTCCAAGCTTCGATATCAAATTTAATTTCTCTACCCAACTGTTGAAAACAATCTTCTAAAGCCAACCAAGGTTTAATAAAAGCTTCATCAAAAGCATCACCGTCATATTTATCGAGGAGAATACCAAAATCTAATAAAAAATACTTCGCGCTTTCATTGCGATCGCGGAAGTAATAAACATAGTCTAAACCTTGATTATTAGAACTATGTAAATCAATTAAATAGTCAGCATCAAGACTAATAGATTGCAGTTGATAGCGAAATCTTTCACTGTAGGGAACGCTATGCAGTGAATTAATTTCGTCAAAATTCCGAGCAAATTGCTGTTTGATAATACTTAAATAATTCTGGCGAATAGTTGCTAAATCTTCATGAATTTGAGATTTAGCAAAAGCCAACAAATTATTATTGTGTTTTTCATAATCCCAAAAAATGCGATTCCAGTCTTTATATTCATAAGCACAATGACGGCCAGGAGAAAAATGTTGAGCGCGTTCATTAACTCCCATTGGATTGCACACAGGAACTAACCAAACCTCCCCAATTAAATTAGCCGCATCAACCGACAACAAAAACTCAATCAATTGATGAATAACTGCATTACCAGAGATTTCCGCACCGTGCAGATTAGATTGAATATAAACTTTTTTCCCAGGTTGAGAACCGATGAACTTGTAGAGTTGTAAAAACAGGCGATCGCCCGAAGCCATTTGGCGCAAAAATATATTGTCAATCTGAGGTAACATATAAACAAAACCAACACCAACCCAAATCATACCAATTAAAGCAGTTATCACTAGACCTCTTGCAAAAGTCAATCAATTTTGGATTTTGGATTTTGGATTTTAGATTTATTGGGCGGTTGTATAGCGAATTACTCAAGGGAGAATGTATCGCCACCGCCGTTGCAGTCGCGCGTAAATCTATGTCTATTGATAAACTGCGCCGCAGTCCCAAAGGTAGTTCACCCTTACCAATTCTTGCCTAATAGAGATTCAAATTCAGCTTGTAACGCGGTAATATCTGCTAGTCTAGCCACCAAGATATTATCATTACCTGCGTCAGTTAAACGGGCTTTCCAATAACTGATAGTTTCGGAGTTATTTAACCAGAACTGGACAACAGTATCTATTACTTGTTCTGTATTCCAACCCCATTTGATTGGTACTGGTTCTACACATTCTATAAATGCGTCGAGCGTACATTTATAGGTTGATAAATATTCTATGGCTTGAGGTTGTGACTTTTCTAAGCTTTCCTGTTGGTGAGTGAAAAATTGCCAAATTGGAGACACACCGACTAGATCAAAAGTATATTTCATTCCATTCCTCCCAATAGTTAATTAGTGGTAGGGAACACATGGATTGTGTGAATATAATTCCCTGAATCTTACCTGGGAAAATCAGATTATTTACCTATTTAATAGGTATTTAGGTTCTTGA
>JBODRP010000384.1:0-4439 GCA_050633005.1 Trichormus sp.
AATGGTGCATTGCATATAAAACAGCCATGTTATCTAACTTAGATTTATTAAGAGAGTTTGTTGACCAATCTATCCAAAAAAAAGAGGTTTTGTTCGCAAATACTTCTTTACAGGCACAGACAGCTTATAAAACCAACCAAGTCATAGCCAAAGCTGAAGGTGTAATTGCTACTGCCCAACTTACCCAGACAGCACTAGAATTTTCCATTAAATCAACTTCATCCTACTGGGAATTAATGAATGAAGCTTTGGCAGATTACAGCTATATTCTCACGGGGGAAATGGACGAACGTTTTTGCTATCGCTATCAATACTGCCTATTGCCAAAAGGATATCGTATGCACTGTACGAAATCAGTATATCTGTGGCGGGCTTGGTGGAAATATCGCAAAAATACATTACAGTTGGGTATACCGTTAGATTTACTGATCCGTACACGCAGTTCTTGGTATCCGATTCGAGACTTAATTATTAGTGATGGGCTTTTATATATCAAAACCTTGGGTAGTGAGATTGCAGTTCATTCCAATGATCTGATCATTTGGTTAAGCAAGCTTGAGGCGAAATTACCCAGTACATCTGAGTTAACAAATTGATGTTTCTGGTTAAAATGCCTGTGATACCAATTTTGGATTTTGGATTTTGGATTTTGGATTTTGAATTGCCAGCCCAGATTCATAGGCTATTACAGCAGATCAAAATAATACTACTTATCCCAATTTGGTATGAGTATTTAACTAGAAAAGATTATGAAAGGACTTTGGCTGGAAAATAAGCAATTACAACTGCGTACAGATATACCAATTCCTGCACCACCACCAGGGGAAGCTCTTGTGCGGGTTTTACGTGCAGGAATTTGTAATACAGACTTAGAATTACTTAGGGGTTACTATCCTTATACTGGTGTTTTGGGACATGAATTTGTTGGTTTAGTGGAACAGGGGCCAGAACATCTTGTCAATCAGCGCGTAGTCGGTGAAATTAATGTTGTTTGTGGTCATTGCCGTTTTTGCCGTCGGGGACAACCAACCCATTGTGAGAACCGCACAGTATTAGGTATTGTTAACCGTGACGGCGCATTTGCTGAGTATCTATGTTTACCAGTTGCCAACCTTCATCCTGTACCGGAAAATGTACCAACAGATATTGCTACTTTTACTGAACCTTTAGCGGCTGCATTAGAAATTCAACAGCAAGTGATGATATGTGCAGATGACCGTGTGCTAGTAGTAGGGGTGGATCTAGCGAAGCTGTCATGAGGGGCAAGATAGCTGGAAACTATGGCTATATCTACGCCAGATTGAAGGATGGTTTAAAACTGCAAAACATCGTTTTGGCTTGCACCGTTTTGGGCAAGGGACTCTGCTGGGTATGTATCGCTGGCTGATTCTTGATTCTTTCTTTGACTGCTTACCTCATTGCCCATTGGACTTATCTGCATATTCAGCCTGCATCACCACCTGATTGGGGTCAGGCTGCACAAATAGCCCTTGAATCTATTTTCCCAAACGTAGTCGTGTCTCTTCTTTTACTTAATATTAAACGCCTTGCTCACCTTGCACGTAGTTCTGGTTTTGACATTGAAATTTCCAGGTGCAAGATTTGAGCCAACTGTAATACTTCTAATACTCGCGCCATTTGATTATTTAACAATGCTTCTATCTCTAACCACAATCCGGGATGTTAAATAGGCGATCGCTTTTTCCTTAATTTGGCACAGCGACAAATAAAAAGTCACTTTGGGCTAAAACTTTATAGGGCGGCTTTTATCATCAAGTGCTTTCCAAAACAAATCCATATCATCTGTTTTGAGATGTTGCGCCATGCGATAAACACCAGGTTCTATAGCCTTCTCTGTGGTAGCAAGTTTGACCAATCCCAGGAGCTGCATTGTGACAAATCGTTCCCTTTTCTACATTTGCCTGGAAAGCTGGATCTATGAAAATATCAATCTTACCTTCCAAAACAATATAAAGAGCGTGATTTTCTGTTCCTTCGTCAAAAATATGCTCACCGTATTGATACTGTTCAATTTCACCAATTTCTAGTATTTTCTGACGCTGTTGTTTGCTCAGTCCTTTCAATATCAGCAGTTGTGTCAAAAAATTTTCCATGTTCATGTTTGTGTTGCGTTTTTAGAGGTTATTTTTTTGCTTTCTCATTTCTCAATAGAAGATATAGGCTAAAACCATTACTTTAAGTGGTATTAGCCCTGAGAAATTATGAGATTGAAATAGCATTACCCTTTAGTGAATCTGCGTTTGATCACTGGTTAGGAGAGGATTAACTGGTGCAGGTCTGGAGCAATAGAACAGAGGAGTTGTCCTTCTTTGGAAGTGCTATCGAGCAGCTCAAAATTTGCGAATTCAAAACCAGGGGCGACGGAACAACCGACTAAAATTCTATCTTGAATCGGCACAGCTGCTTGCCACATACCTGAAGGGACGACGTAGCAGAACTGGTTTTCTTCTGGTGATAATGTAATACGTTGTGGCGGTGACTGAGTACCATCCCAAAGATAGAGATAGAGACCTGCGCCTTGATAGAAATTCCAAACTTCGTCGCCGTTAACCCGATGAAAATGACTTTTTTCGTCTGGATTGAGGGAGAAGTAGATATGGGTGAGAGCGCATCTCAGGGTTGAATCGGCGGTGCTTACTGATGTGTTTGAGCGAAATATCTCCTGGTATCTTCCTCCTTCTGGATGTTCTATAAGATTCAGTGGCTTCATTGTTGTTACTTGCATGATTTTTAACTAAATATCAGTTATTAAGCATCAAAATATTAGTTATTAAGCATCAAAATATCAGTTATTAAGCATCAGTATACACTGGACTAAATGCCAGTAGACCGAAAACTTTTGCCAACATCGAAAATTAGTAGCCTGGGATACCAATTTTAGAGAAATTTACAAAAGCTGATTGTGTTGCATGAATGATAAAATTAGCTTATTAATAAGCCCTAAAAACCAACCAAAATCAGCCGGACGGTAAATAAACTTCGCAGGCTACCCCCACCCATGACATGTTAAGAAAAATTGCATTTTGTCAATCAGCTAAAAAGGGTAGGACTTACGCATTGACAAATTAGACCAAAAATGCAGTAAGAGAAATTAGAAAAAACAGGCGATCGCTAATCATTCTTGGGCGGGAAAGACGGATAATTTACATCGAGAGCGTATTCAGGGGTTCAGGCAATTAGAGCGACTACCAAACCATCTACCGCCAAGTGTAATCTCAACACTTACATTGCTAATTTAGAAGCGCGGGGAATCAAAACGGGTTTAGTTGATGCGGTCACAGATAGAACATTTGATATTTCCGTAGAGTGTACCGACAACCCAGAAGGATTTGCGATCGCTCGCCGCTCCCTACGTCCTCGTGGTACTCTAGTACTCAAAAGTACCTATGCAGGCAACCTGAGTTTTGATGCTTCTGCTTTGGTCGTCGATGAAATCACCCTCATTGGTTCTCGTTGCGGCCCCTTCCCGGCAGCATTGGATTTATTAGCAGCAGGAAAAGTAGATGTAAAACCCCTCATTCATGGAGCTTATCCCCTGAGTCAAGGAATAGAAGCTTTTGCACAAGCCCAAAAGCGAGGGGTTTTAAAAGTATTATTAGATATGAGTGTTGCCTAATATAAGTACGGATTAGTCTTGGGTTGAAAATCACAACAATGAATAGCCTCTTCTGTATTGGCTATAGATGGGTGAACAGTGCATTTGAGACGGTAGTCATCGGTGAAAAACTGGCAACCTGTACAGGGTATCTGGTGCATTTGTTTGGCTGTGGTGATACTGTCTCGTGCGGCTGTCCATAGACTCCAGATTACAAGAGAAATGACCATCCAAGCCCCAACAAAGCAAATGGGTACTAAAAATGGCTGAATGGATCTGATTAGTAAAGATATTAATTCCAGCACGGCGATTTATGACAAAAATTAAGAGCTAGAAGTATATTACCTCCTAACTCTTTCAACCAAACTTCTCGCTACAGAAGTGTCAACGGCCCCACCCACAAGGGGATGTGGCTTGTAACTAACCGAAAAATCGGTCGAAACATACGGGTAATTGACTGTACCCTGTCTCCCTGACACAGCCTTCCTTATTGTAGGGAGAAGAAGTTGAATCCATTTCACGAGAGTGAATACAGATTCAATTATTTCTACCGTCATAGACAAACCACTTTTTCTTATTCAACAATTGGTGTTGTATTTAAGAAATGTCATGTCTCAGGTAGATACTCATAGTCTACCAGAGTTCCTGGGTCGCTTACATCCCCACCCACAAGCGGATGGGGTTTTACGCTCGTTCAATAAATTTATGGGGAATGGGGAATGAGGAATGAGTTATTCTCTACCTTGTCTACCTTGTCCCCTGCCCCCGTTAAATTCCAGCGTGACCTAATGCTAAACCAGCTACTAACATCCCTAAAACCAAG
>JBODRP010000385.1:0-4429 GCA_050633005.1 Trichormus sp.
CTTTAATTTTGAATTTTGAATTTTGAATTTTGAATTGATTAGCCCCATGCCCAATTCCCAACCAATAGAAATTATCAATGCTAGAGTCCCTGGCTACTCAGATTTGCAGATACTCTCAATCAATCCAGAGGGGATAATTGAGCAAATCCTGCCCATGACGACAGTATTTCCCCAAATTCCGTCACCGGAAGTAAAGTTATTGGATGTAGCTGGGGATTGGATTTCCCTAGGTGGCATTGATTTACAGATTAATGGGGCTTTAGGTTTAGCATTCCCGGATTTGTCGAGGGAAAACGCTTATTTATTACCAAAAATCAACCAATTTCTTTGGGATGTAGGGGTAGATGGATATTTACCAACACTAGTGACTACTTCAGTAGAGAATATACAGCGATCGCTAGCTGTAATTGCAGATTTCCTCTCGAATACCAACACAGGTTCTCAGATTCTCGGAGTTCATCTAGAAGGGCCATTTTTAAATTATCACAAGCGTGGCGCACATCCGGCTGAGTATTTATTACCTTTAACCATTGATCAGGTAAAACAGGTTTTGGGTGATTACGCTGATGTTGTCAAAGTCATCACCTTAGCACCAGAATTAGATCCGACAGGGGAAGTTATTCCTTATTTGCGTTCTTTAGGTATCACCGTTAGTTTAGGACATTCTCAAGCTACAGAAGCCCAAGCCAACCAGGCTTTTGCACTCGGTGCAACAATGGTGACTCATGCCTTTAATGCTATGCCACCGCTACACCACCGCGAACCGGGATTATTAGGCGCAGCTATGATCCATCCTGGTGTGATGTGTGGTTTGATCGCGGATGGGCAACACATTACACCCACCATGTTACAAATTCTCCTCCGTGCCAACCCAGGACTATTTTTAGTCAGCGATGCCCTTGCACCTTTAGGGCTACCAGATGGGGTTTATCCTTGGGATAGTCGGGAAATAGAAGTTAAAAACGGCACTGCCCGTTTAGGAGATGGCACATTATCAGGGACAACTTTACCCTTATTAGTGGGAGTACAGAACTTACTCAAGTGGGGGATTTGTGAAGTAGAAACTGCGATCGCATTAGCTACCAATGCCCCTAGACAGGCGATAAATTTACCAGTAATTTCCCTTAACCAACAAGCTAATTTATTACGTTGGCATGGGAATGAAAATACAAAAGAACTGACTTGGCAAAGATTATTCAGCTAAAATCCCAGAAAATTGTGATTATTCCGTAAATAAATCTCTGAAATGAGTAGTTACTGGAGGTGTTAAAAACTGCAACTTTGTTATGAAAAATCTTCTTATCTGTAGTGTCTCAACCCTACTTTTTACCGCAGGGACTTACATTTTACCAGCCCCATCAATGGCGCAGTTTGCCAATGTCCGGCAACATTTAAATTCTCTGAATACAAGCCGTGTGGTTTTTGCTAAAGGCAGAAGTAGTACCACAATTCAAAATGCAGACAATAACATCTATATATTAAGAGCTAGAGCTGGACAAACATTGACCTTAAACATTCATAGTTTAGGAGCGCGTGCCAGCGTGACTCTCTATGGCGTTAATGGTAAACCTTTAAGCCCAGTTTTGGGTAGCGGTAGTGAAGGTAGAACTTTTCGCATCCGTCTTCCTAGAAACGGTGATTACTATATCGTAGGCGGTTCTGGCACAAGTAATCATTTCTACAAATTCACAGTTGCTATTAGGTAAAAACTTTACCCACTATAGAAATCCAATTTGATTTGAAGAACAAATCTCAGTATATGTAGGGGAGGCAAATTGCAGTGTGGATTTTCCTCCTGCAATATTGCCGTTGTGTTAGGCGCAAGCCGTAACGCACCAAGTCCTTTGGTGCTAGGTGCGTTACGCGTCGCTTGAAAACACCCTACAAATTTAACTTTTACTTTAGATTTTCAATATGTGTTTATGAGCAGAATGTTGATTTATACAACTGGATGTTAAGAAAGCTACAAATAAATCATAAAGGTTAAGGATTAATAGCTTGTAACTTGAGTTGAGAGTTTTTGACAATTTTCCAGAGAACTAAAAAGAAAGCTAAGTTTATAAATTTACCACTCATCAGCCTATAGACTTAATTAATCTCAATATCTCATGAGCAATAGCCCGAAAAAATATTGAATCATGTATAAAAATAATTAACTGTGTATCACATTGCCAAGGAAGGTTTGAATAATTAAATAATTCATAAGTATCTTTAACATTGCCAGTAAATTGAATAACATATAGAAAATGTGCAGATGAGGGTATTAAATGGAGCTATTACAAGAACAAATCGTAACTGTAAGTAATAAACTGGATGCCCTCTACCAGTTTATTGAGCAACTCGACTTAAAAGTAGCTCAAGCTGTTTCAGAATGCTCCTTAGCCAGAACAGAAGCAAAGGAGAATGTCGCGGAAACTAGAGATGCTACTTACTCTCAGTTCAAAGGACAGATTAGAGTCAATTCCGAACTAGAACACAAGGATGTATTAACAGACGGCGTTTATCTAGAAATGAATCGCCAAAATGGAGAAAGAAACTTATCACCAGAAATTCAAATACAAAGACTAACAGCACAATTAACAGCAGCATACAATCGTATTGCTGCTTTAGAAGAACAATTACTTAGAGAGAGAATACATTAATTTAGCGACTTATAACCTATTCTTGCCCAGATGTGCCGGAAGATATGAGTCCGGTATTTTTGTTATGAATTTTGACAATTCATGTGGTTGAGTTGTTGAATTTGGACTTCAATTGCAGCTAAAAGTTGTTCTTCCTGCCAATTTTGACTAAGATGAGCAGCGATACAAGCTGCACCAGCACCAACACCTTCCTTCACAAATCCTCGCTCATAAGCTTGGAGTTGGGGGTAAGAAGAATTAGCAAAACTCAAACTAGTAGCAAGTAAAGGAGGAGTTTGGCTATTAGGATATGTGGTGTTTTTGCCTAAACTGAGAGCAAGATTAACGGTATCACCTGTGGGATCTTCCGCTACCCATCGGGTTGTACCCACAACTACAGATGTTGGTTGCCAAGATAAACGATAAGTTTGAGCGATCGCATTAATCAAAGCATACACCGCCAACATTTGCGTTCCACCAGCCAGCATTACACCACAACGATGACTAGCGGCGATTGTCATTCCAGCCACTACCACCTGCATAGGATCACCAACCGCCGCCACTAATTCTAGAGGATCAATTACAGCAGCATCAGGAAATTGCGAAGACAAAAAATCATCTTCTACCTTGTCCCCCTTGTTCCCCTTGTCCATCTTTCCTAACCCCTGCTGCACCACCCGCCATTTTTGTTCGTGATTACAAACAGGGTGGCTACTATTGACCTTTCCGCGTGCGTTGATACCCAAGCCCGTTAAAATTGCTAAAGCGGTAGTTGTACCACCAACAACACATTCACTTAAAATCAGATATCCTGATTTATTTTTTTCCGCCAGGCGATCGCCCCACAATAATCCCTGCTTAAATAAGTTGTGTACAGTTGTTAAATCCATTGCTGTACCTGTACTTAAACATCTAGCTGGAGAACCACCCAAATCAATAAGTGGTATAGATGGGATTTGAGGTAATCCAGCATTCAACACATAAACTGGTATATTCAATGACTCCACAACAGCACGAGAAATTAGCACAGGTGACGCTCCCGCAGTCAGTGGAGGTAAGGGATATTGGGCTTTATAGCTTGCACCGTAATATAAAAACTCGGCATCAGCACAGGCAGTATATTTTCTGTCCTCTGGAGTACAACCAGCCGCAGAAATTCCTGGAATCAACCCAGTTTCTGTAAAACCTAAAACACAGGCAAACAAAGGCATATGACAACGATATTGCTCCAGCCATCTTTCAGCCTGTTCTCTTTCAGTATAAATGCGAATCATTCAATTTTGTTACTGTACAAAAGCCTTAGACATCGTTTTTGACATACCTCACCGTCTTATATCGTGTTCGGTTAAAGACTTGTAATTAAGACTGCAAGGGGGCAGGGGGCAGGGGGAAGAAAGAGTTTTTTGTTTCTGCACAAGTCAGACAATTATAACTAATTATCCGAACTTGATATTAAAGGAGCAGTGAGGTATGTCAATAGCCTAACTACAAAGTATTACGAATTACGTTAGCGGAGCGGGGGGGGGAGCATCGTTACGTAGCTTGCTTCCGCGTAGCGGTATTACGAATTACTTTAATGCTGCCATCATTGCTAAAATTTGTTGATGGTATTGTCTATTACCCTCATGATTATAAATATCAGCAGATTTCTTTAAATCTCTCATCGCGCCTTCCCTATCGCCTAAATGACGGCGGATATCCGCTCGTAAAAGGTAAGCTGAAGCCCAATAAGGGTGATGCTCTAGGGCGTGATTTAAATCGGCTCAGGCTTCTAGATGATTGCCGAGGTGAGCATGGCTACGACCCCG
>JBODRP010000386.1:0-4414 GCA_050633005.1 Trichormus sp.
CCTGAAACACAAATACCTACAACTGAAAAACCAGCAGCAGGTACAACTGACACTCAAAACAAAACCTTGTTAGCATTAGCCGAGTCTAACGGTTCTTTTACAGTGTTAACCCAAGCCATCAAAGCTGCTGGACTTAGTGATGCGCTGCAAGGTAAAGATAACTTAACAGTGTTTGCACCTACTGATGAAGCGTTCAAAAAATTACCACAAGACGCTTTACAGGAATTACTCAAACCAGAGAACAAAGAGGTATTAGTCAAAATTTTGACTTATCATGTTGTTCCTGGTAGTGTTTCATCTACAGATTTAAAATCTGGTGAAGTGAAAAGTCTTGAAGGTGGTGTGATCAATGTGAAAGTTGATCCTCAGACTGGTGTTACTGTCAATGAAGCTAAGGTAATACAGCCAGACATCAAAGCTAGTAATGGTATCATTCATGCCATTAATGAAGTGATTTTACCCCCTGATTTGTAGGTTAGGGATTTCCAAATAAACAAATATTCCAGGCCAAGCTAGTAGGGTGTGTTAGCAGCGAGAGTACGGCACGTTCCTCAGAGTCTTTGATGCGTTACGGCTTACGCCTAACACACACTACTAGACTGACACAACTAAAATGTTGCATTGAAGAAGGCAGAAGGCAGGAGGCAGAGGGCTTTTATGTTTCGTACCCTGCGGGAAGCTGGCGCAACAGATGGGGATTCAAAACCAACCATGACGAGAGCCACCAAATTTTCAATTTGGTGGGGGTCTTAAACCCTTGCTCCCTCTGGTCGCGCAGATGCTTCGGGCAATCAGCGAAGGGATAAATCCCTTCTGCCTTCTGCCCTCTGCCCTCTGCCTTTCTTTGATAAAAAAATTGTTTCATCGGCGTTTATCTGCGTTTATCTGCGTTTTTTCTCCAAATCTAATGCACTATTTTAGCTATGTCAGTCCAGTAGTCTTTATCTGTATTTAATTAATTATTCGCCCATCTTTTATATAAATTATTCGATCAGATATATCCAAAATTCTACTATCATGCGTAACCATGAAAATAGAACAATTTTGTTCTTTAGCTAGTAATTGCATGATCTTAACAATATCTCGGCCTGATTTACTATCTAATGCAGCAGTCGGTTCATCAGCCAGAACTAATTTAGGATGACGTACTAAGGCACGAGCAATAGCTACTCGTTGTTTTTGACCCCCAGACAGTTCATCAGGGTAATAATCGGCTCGATTTCCTAATCGCACAGCATGAAGCATTGCTTCTGCCTGTTTACAAGCTTCCCTGTGAGAAATAGTATTGTCTAATTTTAGTGATACTTGAACATTTTGCTTTGCTGTTAAGAAATTTAATAGATTATGAGATTGGAAAATATAACCGATGTGACGACGTACTTGTACTAACTGGTCATGGCTCGCTCTATAAAGCTCTTGTCCGAGAAATTTTAAACTGCCATTTTGTACGGAGCGTAATCCACCAATTAAAGTTAGCAATGTTGTTTTGCCTGAGCCTGAAGGCCCAGTCATAGTCACAATTTCTCCATATTTAATAGTTAAATTAATATCAAATAATATCTGGCTTTTTAGTGTTTTCTTCCCAAAGTGATGGTTAAGATTTCTAATACTAACAAGAGAGTCTTGCTTGAACATATTACTAAAAATTGCTAATGACAGTTAAAAAATATCTACTGGGTCTACATTCCGAAGTTTTCTTGTAGATATAAAAGCAGATATAAAACACATAGTAACAATAAATATTAATACCAAACTTGCTTTATCGAAAGTCATATTAATTGGTAATTTAGTGACATCTTTTGCTAATATATATAAATTCATAGATATACCAATTCCAGGTATGTAACCAAAACACGCTAGTATTAAAGATTGTTGAAAAATTATTATTAATAAATCTTGGTTTTTAAATCCTATTGCTTTAAGAGTTGCATATTCAGCTAGATGAGTAGCAATATTACTATAAAGAATTTGATAGACAATTACTACACCCACAACAAATACCATAGATACCATTAATTGAAATATAAATCCGACGGGCGCTCTCAGTGTCCAGTATTTTTTTTCTAAGTTAATAAATTCCTGACGAGTAATAACTCTTACGTCTTTGGGTAATTTAGCTGATAATGATGCTAAAATTTTTTGGGTATTAGCATGAGGCTTAAGGTTAATCAACCCAATATCTAAATTTTGTGGTGAACGGTCTTGAAATATTTCAAAAAATGTAGAGGTACTAACAAGTAAATTACCATCTACTCCAAATGATGCGCCTAGACTAAATAATCCACCCAATTGGACTTTATACCCAATTGAGGAAGTGTAATTAAATATTTCCATCGTGACAGTTTTGCCTTGTTCAAATTCTTGCACAATTGGCCCAAATTCTGTTCTAGATTTGCGATCAAATAATACTGTAAGTGGTAATTTTAGTAATATGAGTTTTTGGGAAATATTTGGTAGTGCTAAATTTGTCTTATCTGGAATGATACCCAGAACATATATTGGTATTTTTAGTCCACTAATTGAATTTTTTACTTTAGCGAATTGCATATATAAAGGACTAACAGATTCTATTTCATCAAAACCTAATATTTGATATAAATACCATCGAGGGAAGCTTTGGTGAAGTGTTAAAGATTGATATTGATTACTAATGATAAATAAATCACCTTGTAAATTGTTATGTAGTTGTATAGCACTAGTATAAAGAGCATCCTGAAAACCGATTTGGATAAACATTAAGACTGCAATAAAAGCAATGCCCGTGACAGCAACACAAAAGCGAACTTTTTGTTTCGCTAGTTGTAGCCAAGCTAGAGATATATTAACAATCATCTTGAAAGCCTAAATTAAGAAACTGAAAAAACTTGAGGAGATTTAAATATTAATGCGTACTTGAACCTGTAAGTTAGTCATAGCAGAAATTCGTTGATTATCCTTCATATTATTAATACGAATTTTGACTTGCATAACTTTATTATCTGTATCAGCTTTTAAATTATTAAAAATATTTTGTTTACCTAGTTGTAAACCAATTTCTGTAACTGTTCCTTGTAATTCCTTTGGTAAAGCATCACTAGTAATAATGGCAGACTGGCCTAGATGGAGTTTTTTAATATCAGTTTCATAAATTTCTGCTACTACGTACATTTGCTGTGTTTGACCTAAATCGGCTATACCTGTAGTACCGATAATTTCTCCAGGGTGTGTATTTATTTTAAGAACTTGAGCGTCTATAGGCGATCGCACATAACTTAATTCCAACTCGGCTTGAGCTTGTTTAACCGCAGCTTTTGCACTCTCAACAATAGCTTTTGCTGCTTGCACATCAGTTGAGCGAATTTCTGTCATACTCCCCAATTTGGCTTTCGCTTCCATTAACTGCTGTTGAATAGTTTTGAGCATCCGCTCATGAGTAGCTTTTGCTTCCATTAACTGCTGTTGAGCAACTTTGACTCGTAAATACTTGGTTTGCGCCTCAGAAGCTGAAATTGCTCCTAATTTATATAGCTGCTGATATCGCTGATTTTCACTGGCGATATGATCTAACTCCGCTTCTAAGCGAACTATTGTGGCTTGTTTGACAGCAGTTGCTCCTTTTAAATCAGCTTCTAAACGAGCTATTGTTGCTTTTTGTGCAGAGATATCTCCAGCTTTTGCTCCTGCTTGAACTTGATTTAGGCTCGCTTGAGCCACTAAAACTTGTTTTTGTGCCATTTCCAAGGCAGCAAGACGAGGATAATAACTATCAACAATAGCAAGTGTTTGCCCTTGACGTACCCAACTACCTTGTTTAACAAAGAGTTTTGCTACTCGCACACCCCCTTGGGAATTAGGAGCAGATAGACGAATAACTTCTCCTTCAGGTTCTAAATATCCTAAAGCAGTAACATTACTCATCACAGGTGAACTAATGGGTGTCGCAGAGTCTGCTTGTAATTTCAACTGCGATCGGGAAAAGCTGTAGATAGACACTATACTCATAACTACACCCATCATACTTGTCAACATTATTGACCAACCAACTAAAGGTTTTGTCGGTAATTGTCTTTGTTTGCCTACCATAATTATTTATTCCTATTTAGTAGACTTTTGAAAGTATAGTTTAGTGTTCTAACACAGTACCTTTGCTTCTTTTCGTCCTCAAAGGCAGTTAGTAACTACAACTATTGACTATTGTGATTTAGAAGTTTTTAATGTCTGCTTACATGAGCCACCGTAGGAGCATTGCTTCGGTTTCAGAAAGCACAATTACCCAGTTAATAGTGAGGCGGGAAAAATCGAAAGTAAAAAGTTTATTATCGTCTATCCCTACCAGACGCGGAGATGTAGTTGAAATATTATTAATACCATCATGAACGGTGCTTAAATCAACAACAGTATTACCTCCAATTACACTTTCAGCTTGTACAGAAGG
>JBODRP010000387.1:0-4410 GCA_050633005.1 Trichormus sp.
AGCAGAGGAAGACAATATTCAAGAAGCAATTAACCGCTTTTTTACTTTACCGATTTTTATTTTGTTGGGCTTAACTATTCCTTGGCGGGAATGGTTAGCATTGGGATGGTGGAATTTAATTTTATTAGTAGCAGGAATATTACTGTTACGAAGAATACCAGCCATTTTATTGCTGCATCCTTACATTCGTCCTATTCATAACCTTCAAGAAGCTCTGTTTGTGGGTTGGTTTGGGCCAATTGGTGTTGCTGCTATTTTTTACGCAGGTTATTCAGTACAGCAAGTTGGAGTAGAAGAGGTTTGGTTAGTTTGCAGCTTGATGATTTGTGCTTCTATTCTTGCTCAAGGGCTAAGTGCAACTCCGCTAACGAAGCTCTACGGTGAATATATGAATCAAGGACACCAATCTCAAGCTACTAACGATTAAGAAGGGTGTGGGGGTTTAGAGCTGATTTAACTCAACTGGGCGACGAGTTGATTTTCTAATAAGGTTTCACTGGTTAATAAATCCTCAACGGTGATTCTTAAAAACCTTTGCTGATCAACTTGAAATAAAATTTTAATGCGATCGCTCCCCGGAAAACCAGGCGGTGTCAGTTGGGCGATGCTTCTTGCACCTTCTTGATCATTCAAGGGTTTGACGCTGGTGACACCACTATCTAAGCGGCGGGTAATTAAGCGATCGCCATCAAAATATACTTCAGTTCCCCCTGTTTCCGCACCCAGTTCACCAATAATTAACTCAATACTAGGCTGATTCTCCAAGGAAGCACCCAAGTATAATTCTACTGGCTGAGTCATGGGGTAGGCTTGTCCGGCTTTAATGATCGGATGCCAATTATGACGCTGATTACGGCGATCCCAATACCGCACACCATAGCTATGATAGAGAAAATCTTTAATTTCTACGCCTTGGGATAGTTGCAATGCACCTTGAGCGATCGCTTCAAAGGGACGCTCACAACGAATCTTTTCCGGTGTAAAATATTGCCTTACCCATGTCTGGACTGCTGGTAATTGTACTGTCCCACCCACCAACAACACGGCGTTAATATCTGCAAGTTCAATTCCTTGGCGGCGCGCTTGCTGCAATAGATTCGTCATTGACTCATCTAATTGTTCAAAAAAGGCGTGTTCTTTGAGGATATCTTCTAGGGTGTCGCGGTTTAATTCTAGTTCGTAAGTTTCAAAGGTTTCATCATTAAAATAAACTTCACTGGCTTGGGGTTGGCTGGATAGTTGAATCTTGACTTTCTCCGCCAGTCGCATTGTTAAGGGACTAACCGCTAAACCTTGAGTTTTGCAGAAATAATCTACTAACCAATTATCAATATCTGTACCGCCTAAATTCTGCCCGGCTTTGGCTAACACACGGGCAGTTTTGACTTTTTGTTTGGAGTCTTCTGCTAGGGATTTATTACCCCATTTGAGCAGAAAGCCTACGGGTTTGGTATTGGCTTGGTTGCTTTTATTTAACTGCACCAGGGATAAATCTAACGTACCGCCACCAAAATCAATCACTAAGAGATTTTCTGCATCGGCTAAACCATAGCCTAAAGCGGCGGCTGTGGGTTCGTCTAGCATCCGCACTTGTTCGACGGGTAAGGCTTGGCAAACTTTACCTAGCCAATAACGATAGGCTTCAAAGCTATCTACCGGGACGGTTAAGACGAGGGAATCTAAGCCGCCTTCTTGGGGTGCGAGTTGTGCAATGACTTGGGTGAGAAACCATTGTCCCACCTGTTCAAAGGTGACGGTTTGTCCGTCTAGTTCTGGGAGGAAACCTTGAATATCTGAGCCGATGCCGCGTTTGAAGCTGCGGAAAAATCTGGTGTCGCTTTTGAGGTCAAGACCGCGATCGCGTACTTGTTGCCCTACTATCACTTTACCTTGGTTGGCATCTTCTATGTAAACTAAGCTGGGAATTAATGGGGGGTTGAGGCTTTGTTGAATGGATAAGCCTGATAGGGTAAGGGTTTCGGGCTGTTGGGTGACTGGATTCCAACGAGCAATGACTGTGTTGCTTGTACCAAAATCGATTGCGATCGCCATAGTCTAAGTTTATCTCACGCAGAGGCGCAGAGGCGCAGAGAGTATAGGAGGTTGAAACTATTGTGCCATAAGCCACCATGAGCGCAGATGTGAAATTGCGACTTCTTTTTGTTTGGCTTCGATTTCTATCCAGGGGGCTTGGTAGTATATTTTGGGCATGGCGGTGATTAAATCGCTGTGTTTTCTGTCGTTGAATGCTTGTTCGCCGTTGGAAATGTGGACTAATTGCCAGTCTGGATTTGTCCAGGTTTCTCTGGCGGCGTAAAACATGGTTTCGACGCTGGGATGATTGTAACTGTCTAGTTTTTCATGGCAAATATGATGATGGGCATCAAATACCATTGGGATTTGGGTTTGTTGGCAGACTGTTGCAATTTCTTCGGCACTGTAGGCGTATTCGTCGTTTTCTAGGGTTAAACGGTTTTTGATGTTGGCTGGTAATTCGCAGATGACTTTGATTAGTTGTTGGCTACGTTGGGATTTACCACCATGAATATTCATTAATGACCAGGGTGAACGAGGTAAGCCGAGTAAATCAAGGGTGCGGGCGTGTCTGGCTAAGATTTTGATGCTGTTTTCTACGACTTTGGGATCATCAGAACTTAACACTACATATTGATCTGGGTGCAGTACCATTCTGATGTTCAATAATTCCGCTTTTTCACCGATTTTCCCTAGTTCAGCACTCATTTGTTCTAAGATATTCGCCCCAATTTCGTCTTCCATGTCACTGAGGGGGAACAATGCTGAAGACATTCGATAGAGCCGCATCTGCTTCTCTGCACAGAAAGATAAGGCATCGTGCAAACGCTGTAAGTTATGTTGATACAGTTCCTTTAATGCCGTTTCACGCTGATGCAAGTCGAGTTTGAGATAGCGTGTGCGTGTCATTGTCCGAAACCGGACTTTTTTATCAACAGTAATGCAAACCAGTCCTAATTCTGGTGTAGCAGTATTCTGTAATTTTGCTGTCTCAGGTAAATTATTTAACTGGGTTGCAGTCATTGATTTATCTATATGTTGTGTACCACTTTATTTAACTGAATTTATCTGGTGAGCGTGGAGTATCTCAAGCCTGATTTTGTAGTGATTTCGACACTGTAGCCGTAAACAGAACCAAAGGCAGAAAGTCAAAATTTAGATATGTACCTTTTGGCAGTGCTGTCAATATAATGAAATATTTATTAATATAAGTATAAGCCTAGGGTTAGGAGTGCAAAGAGTTCAAAATAAACATTTTTCCCAAATCAGTCAATTCTGTTACAAAGGAGCAAAGGATATGAAAGATCAGCCACAGTCAGACTCTAAGGAGTTCTTAGGTAATCTCAAGAATGGCATTTGGCTGTTCGGCCTTTCTTCTTGGGTATTTGGGATAACAGACCGTAGTATTGCATCTTTTGCTGATGGCTATTTATCTGCATTGGACTTGACACAACTATTTACAGCCGCTACTTTCTTTGTGGCATGGTTATTCTTGAAGCCAGCATCTAGGGTTTAGGAACTTCCAGAGCCAAAAATATCCAAAATTTAGGGTGTGTTAGGCGTAAGCCCTAACGCACCGACTGTCTTTGTGTTAGGTGTGTTAAGCGTTGCTATAACCTACCCGACAATTTGGGAGCAACGCGAAAATGTTAGATCATCGCTTTTTGGGGCAGGGGGAGCAGGGGGAGCAGGGGGAGCAAGGGGAGTAAAGAGAGAAATTAGTAATTTTTGCTACTATAAAAATTGATAATACACTTATTTTCTTTTTCTTCCCCTGCCTCCCCTGCCTCCCCTGCTCGCCCACCTCACTTTCATCGCATTGCTCCCCGACAATTTAAGGTTTACGTTATAAATCATCTATCAATGGAATAGGGTGAATCAATTTTAGATTTTGGATTTGAGATTTTAGATTTAATCCGGCAATCCAAAATTTAAAATCTAAAATTCGGAGGGTCAAAAATTTAGTTATCAAATAACGACTAAATTACTGAATGCAAATTCAGATAAACTATTTTTATATTGTTGAATTTATTTGAAGATTTATCATGCAATAAATATATGATTAAACATATATAATAATCTTCCGAAAAATTATTTTTTAACCCATAATTATTATCAGCAAGTTTAGAATATATTTAGCGAAAAACAGCAAAAATTAGGAATAATAGCAGTTTTTAAAGGTTTATAGCTTCACAGCCAAGCTGACCCAAAGTAAATTTGCCAATTTTTCGTCTTCTGCTTGCCGACAATTAGCTAGGTGCAAATTACCAATTTTTTTACATCAAAATATATTTCTATTTTGGCAAAATTAGCTAGATATAATCAAAAATCATTAGTAAAATTTCCTAGTAATTTGGTTAAATATCTTAATACATG
>JBODRP010000388.1:0-4410 GCA_050633005.1 Trichormus sp.
GAAGCTAAACCCCATCACTGTCATCGCCGCTTAGTGGCAGAATATTTAAATTGCAAGTGGGGCAATGTCAGAATATGCCATCTTTAAAGCGAATTGTCTGTCTTGCTAATTCTTGGAAGCTCAAAGAACGTTGCATCGCTGGTATTGATCTGGATACTGGTAAATGGATTCGTCCGGTATGTGAAAGATATGCAAATGATGGTCGAGTTCCCAGAGATGTTAGACTTATAGAAGGTAGAGAACCGGAATTATTAGATATTATCGCTATTCCTCTAGCAGATACAGGCAATGATTTTGGATTTGAAAGTGAAAACCTAACCATACTACCAGGACAATGGAAATTATTAGGCAAGGCTTCACCTGCAAGTTTATTACCATTTTGTGGAAATTATCCTCATCTTCTTCATAATTACAGCAAATATGTTAATGTGTCCTATCTACAATCTTTGCCTTTCCAAGAAAGACGTACACTACAACTGATTCATGTTATTAATTTTTCTGTACAGGGAAAAGAAGCTTCTAACGGATTAATAGAGTGGAAAGGTACACTAGAAACATCTTCTGGAAAACATTTAACAGATGCTAAAATTACTGATCCAGTATTTGTTAAAAAATTGGAAAGTGGATATAAAATCACAGGTGACTATTTGGTGACAGTGAGCTTAAGTCTACCTTGGGCATATGATAATTGGGAAGGTGAAGCTCCTTGCTGGAAACTCATAGCGGGTGTGATAGAAGTTTCTAACTATGCCAACCAACAAAGTGATTTAATTGCTCAAATAGATCAAGAAATGAAGCGAGTAGGTTGGGATGTAGAACAAGGGCGTAAGTATTTACAGCAAAACTTTAACAAGCTATCGCGCCAACAACTGACTTTGGTAGAATTAACCCAATTCTTGAATTATCTAAAATCTATCCCCGATAACTTTGATAATATTCCCTTTTGATTAGATAATCTTGAGTTGACACATATAGCTGTTTTTTGCTCTGGGTAGAATTTTATCAGCATTGATCTGCTGTTAATTCCTTCTTCTTGTAGAGATAGAATCTATGAGAAGAGTTATAAATTCAGGAGTAAGCCTCTGTCTTTGCAATACATTACCCTTCCCCCAGCTAATTCCCAACCACCCACCGGCTTAGTAGTGACATTGCATGGTTGGGGAGCTAACGCTGAAGATGTGGCCGGGTTAGTACCCCATCTTAATTTACCTAATTATCATTTTGTACTGCCCAATGCACCTTTTCCTTTTCCCCATTCTCCTTTAGGAAGGGCATGGTATGACTTGAGTGTTGAGAATATTTATCAAGGATTAGAAGAAAGTCGGGAAATCTTATTAAAGTTTTTGCTGTCTTTAGAAGCTAGTACAGGCGTACCCTTATCCCGGACTGTATTGAGTGGATTTTCCCAAGGGGGGGCTATGACTTTAGATGTCGGCTCAAAATTGCCCTTAGCTGGCTTAGTGGTGATGAGCGGTTATTTACATCCTGATGCCCTCTCAACCAAGAATAATTTACCGCCAATTTTAATTATGCACGGCAGACGTGATGAGGTTGTACCATTACAAGCTGCTGCCACAGCCAGAGATACTGTAGCTTCCTTGGGGGTTGTAGCCGAATATCATGAATTTGATACAGGACATGAAATCAACTTGCAAATGTTAAACGTGGCACGGAATTTTATTTTGAAGAGAATTGCTTAGTCAGGGTTACAAATCTTTGACAAAATATAGTGTAAATCCTGAAAAATTTTAGAAAATCCATGCCATCTAGTGAGTAATATAGATTCAGTGGCACTATTTTAGTGCGACCTAACCCGTGCTGGGTGTGGATGCTGCATATGGGAGGGGCAAGCATGATGACAACTCTAAGCATTTCCAAGAAAGAAATCGCTGCGATGACAGCAGCAGAGGTAGATGAACTAGCTACTCGTCTAGAAATGGATAATTATAGCAATGCTTTTGAGGGTTTAAACGACTGGCATCTACTGCGAGCGATCGCGTTTCAGCGTCCTGAACTAGTAGAACCCTACATCCATCTCTTAGACTTAGAACCCTACGATGAGGCATAAGTGATGTAGTTAAGTCTATTCTATAATAATTCTCAATTATTTGCTATCTATTTTGATGTGGATATGGGTGCTAATAATGGGGGCTAAAAACTAATATTACCTATGCCATCATCAAGAGAAATAGCCAATTGAGATACAGATGAACTGACAAAAACTCACACTGATATCAACATCAATAAATATTATCGCCGCAGTTTGTGTATAAACATTTGCTGTGGCTTTTTTATTAGTATATGTAGTAAGCCGTAACGCACCGAAAGGTTTGGGGAGAATCAAATATAAGTCCTTAAAATTCAGCGATCGCCCTCATCTTCAAGAGCGATCGCTTAACATATCTCAACTGCTATGATTCATCTGGGCTTTAACTAAGCTTCTGGTGGTAAATCTACACTGTAAACTACTTGCCCTACTAAGTTGCGTAGTGATACAGTCATCACTTTGGAAACACCATCAATTTTGACTGCCCCAAAGAATTGTAAACCCTCACTTGGGGGTCTATTTGCTGCTGTACCGGGAGGAAGACTTTGAAATATTAATTCTGGCCCAAAGGTATTTTCTAATTGATTTGGCCCGAATGTTCCGGCGTTGAGAGGCCCGGCGACAAATTCCCAGAAAGGTTTGAAGTCTTGAAACTGTGCTTTGTTGGGGTTATAGTAATGGGCAGCTGCGTAATGAACATCAGCAGTTATCCACACAACATTTTTGATATTTCTCTGTTTAATAAATCGCAGTAAGTCAGCTAGTTCTAATTCTCTACCTAAAGGCACGCCATTATCTGCATTAGCCCAAGCTTCAAAGTCTGTACTACCATCTCTGACTATTAATCCTAATGGCATATCACTAGAAATTACTTTCCATGTAGCTTTAGATGTGAGCAATTGGCGTTTAATCCATTGGATTTGTTTCCTACCCAACATATCAGTATCTTTACCGGGTACTGGCTGATTATTGGGAGTATTTCGCCCTCGATAGCTACGCTCATCTAACATGAAAATATCTAACAATGGGCCATAGTTGAAACTGCGATAAATTCTAGCTTGGTCTGTATTATTTGTTGTGTAGGCAATGGGCATATATTCTAAGAATGCTTGTCTTGCTCTTTGTACTAGCAAGTTCACATCCTTAACTATATAACGGGCATCATTGAGTATTTCTCCAGGATACCAGTTATTAGTAACTTCATGGTCGTCCCACTGCGTTAGCATGGGAACTTCAGCATTAAACTGCTTGACATTTTCATCTAGCAAGTTGTATTGATAGTTACCACGAAATTCTTTGAGGGTTTCGGCAACTTTTGATTTTTCTTCTGTAGTAATATTTTTCCAAATTGTGCCATCATCAAGAGTTCTTTGGGCAACAATGGGGTTATCAGCGTAAATTGTATCACCACAATGAACAAAAAAGTCTGGTTGTAGTTGGCGCATGGTTTCGTAAATTTTCATACCCCCAAAATCAGGATTTATACCCCAACCTTGACCGGCAGTATCTCCACCCCAAACAAATAATATATCTCTGTTAGTGATAGCCGGTGTACGGAAACTACCATTTACAGGTTCACTATAGGTATCTGCATTTAAATCTTGAAACTTCACCCGATAAAAGATTTGTTGATTGGGTGGTAGATTTCTCAGATTTAATCTGGCTGTAAAGTCGCTAGCTTCTAAAGCTTGTGGCCCTAAAATAGTCTGCAAATTACTAAAAGATGGGCTAGTGGAATATTCTACAATCATTCTAGAGGCGCGATCGCTCTTACTCCAAATCACCACATTATTACTTGTAATATCTCCAGTAGCTACACCATAGGGTATGGCGGGACGCATTTTATCCGATGTAATAATTCCTGGTGCTTGGCCAAAAACTCGTGATTTTGATAAAAAATTTGTGGTAATAATGCCACCGGCTGTTACTGCTGAATTAAGCAAAAATCGACGACGATTTAGCTTTAATGGATGATGAAATTCCATACTAAATAATAGAAATATCCTACAAAAATCTTATAGCATCACTGTTTACCATAGCTTCCTATCACCATAAGTAAAGATAGGGTTATCTAGGGGTTAATAAAAACTAGACGCTATAAGTCTCACTAATACGTTCAAATACTTTCGTAGCCTCACACAACTGCAATAACGATCTTTTTACCTGTAATTAAATTTTGCTTAAACTCATCACTTAAAAATTAAGTTGAATTACAGCATTTGCACAAAAGGAAGAAGGGTAAAAAGAATCAGAATTACCTCTGCATAACTTGAGGAAATGCTAACCATCTTTTTGACTTCCCTTTTGGATGTTGGCCATTTGGGCAAAAATTTAACTTGATGGTAACTGAGATGAAATTAATA
>JBODRP010000389.1:0-4363 GCA_050633005.1 Trichormus sp.
AGGTTAGCTGTGATTAAATCTGCACCAATGAGATTAACTTCCGTGAAATTTGCACCAATTAAGCTCGCTCCACTCAAATCAGCATCAGTCAAATTAGCTCGACTAAAATTACAGCCATTTAAATTAGCATAACTGAGGTTAGCTCCACTTAAGTCAGCTTCACTAAAATCTACACCGCTTAAATTATAGGCGCAAAGATTGACCTGATGGAGATTTGCTTGCTGGAATTTTCTTTCGCCTGCTGTGTATAAATCCAAAATTTGATTAGTATCCATATATTCCCCTGATTATTTGGTTGGATTTTCTATTTATGAGCGATACCTCCGGTAAGCTTCTCTAAGTTCCCTGCGGGACGCTTACGCGTAGCTTGCTTCCTCAGAGGGGTACGCTAACGCCACTCCTACCACACCAAAAATAATTTCTAGAGTTATGGCAAACCTAATTATGATTAATACTGGTAATTCGATTGTGATATATTTTTGGCTGTGATCAATAATTACTTCATGGAAATATACGGAAGTGAGTTCCAGGGGACAATCACACAGCGATCGCAAAATTTTTCAGTTGACTGCAATTGCTACCCTCAGCAAGAATTTCTGATGAAAAACTCAACTATGTGAGGAAGAACCTAGAATAATAAAGCATAATTAGACTTTATAGCTTTAAGCGATCGCCATCAGCTACAAGCTGAGATGATCAAGTCTGAAAGCTTGTGATTCAACTTAAGTAATTGACTATGAATACAGCAAATATTGCGCCAGCTATACGTATCGGAGTATTGGGTTTCGGTGGACTTGGACAAGCAGCTGCCAAGCTACTGGCTGGTAAACGGGAAATGACATTGGTAGCACTAGCAGATCAAAAAGGCTATGCTTATGCTGCTGAAGGTTTGAATTTTAAAGATTGCATTGCAACTTACCAGTCTCAAGGTTCGGTAGGTTATTTAGAACCCATTGGGAATTTAAGCAACAACAGTATTCAAGACTTAATCGACAGCGCACAACCTGTAGACGGCTATTTTTTGGCATTGCCTAACTTACCCAATGATTTTATTCCTGCTGTAGCCAAGCAATTTATTAAATCTGGTTGGCGTGGTGTGTTGGTGGATGCCATTAAGCGCACCAGTGCAGTAGAACAGCTAATGGCAATGAAAGATGAATTGCAAGCTGCTGGTATCACCTATATGACAGGCTGTGGCGCAACACCTGGATTATTAACTGCCGCCGCCGCTTTAGCTGCTCAAAGCTATGCCCAAATTCATCAAGTAGAGATTACCTTTGGTGTAGGTATTGCCAATTGGGAAGCTTACCGTGCTACCGTTCGGGAAGATATTGGACATATGCCCGGGTACACTGTAGAAGCTGCACGGGCAATGACTGATGCAGAGGTAGAAGCACTACTAGATAAAACTAATGGTGTGCTGACCTTGACTAATATGGAACACGCTGATGATGTGATGCTAGAGTTAGCAGGGATAGTAGAACGCGATCGCGTGACTGTTGGTGGTGTAGTTGATACCCGCAACCCCAAAAAGCCCCTCAGTACCAATGTTAAGGTTACAGGACGCACCTTTGAGGGTAAGATTTCTACTCATACCTTTACTTTAGGTGATGAAACCAGCATGGCAGCTAATGTCTGCGGGCCTGCTTTCGGTTATCTTAAAGCTGGTAGACAATTACATCAACGCGGTATCCACGGCATATTTACAGCAGCTGAAATTATGCCATTGTTCGTGAATTGAAAAAGCAGGGGAGCAGGGAGCAAGGGAGCAGGGGGAAAAATTACCCACAAGGGGTGAGGTTTTAAGCAACGGCGAAAAGGGGCAACGGAGCTTCCACTCCACTTGCGGGTGTTAGCAGAGCGGAACGTAGTTCGTTTTTTACCTTTATTTCCCCCTGCCCCTTGCCTCTTATAAATTACCAAATTCTCTCCAAATTCAATATTTGTTAAAGTATTCCATTTTCCAAACTGCGATCGCACTCCATAATTCCAAACCAGATACATACGGTAAGCTTCTCTTTACTACGCAACGCTAGCGCGAACGAGACGCTCTTGCTAGCTTGCTTCCCCTCCAGGTACGCTAACGCCTGTTTGTTTTAAGATGAGCAAGCCCTATATATTTGTTCAGGCAAGTAAACCACAGAATCATAATCTGTGTATAGTTAGCTTAAGGGAGAAAATATATCAGCCAAGTTTTATCAAAGTAAAAATTATGTTGCAATCAATTGAAGGAGTTTACAAAAACGGTAAGATAGAGCTTACAGAATTACCACTTGATGTTTCAGAAAGTCTTGTAATTGTAACTTTTTTAGAATCAAAAAAAACTCAACAGTCAAAACAAATAATGCAATTTGGAATGTTCTCTGGAAAACAACAATCAACAGAAACAGATTTTCAAATTGCTGAATTTAATGGGGATAAAAATGATAGCTTAGACTGGTCATAAGTAGTTATGAAATATGTCATAGATACTCATGCTTTGGTCTGGTTTCTTGAAGGTAATCCGCGCTTAGGTACAAATGCTAAAGCTATCCTTTCTCATCCTGATTCACAGTTAGTTATTCCAGCTACCACTTTAGCTGAGGCTGTTTGGATTGTGGAAAGAGGTAGAACATCTATTCCTCATCCTCAAGATGTAATTGCAGTAGTAGAAGCTGACCCTCGTGTAGTAATTTACCCGCTTGATAAAGATATAATTACAATGACTATGAGCCTATCTGCTATTAATGAAATGCACGACAGGCAAATTGTAGCTACTGCGCTAGTTTTAGCAAGTAAAGGTGATGTTGTGCAGTTATTAACGTGCGATCAAAATATAACTGCGTCGGCTTTGGTTGCTATTGTTTGGTAGTTTGTGAATTTAGGATATTGTAGCGATCACACTCCACATTACCAAATGCGGTCGCCTGTTTGAAAACATGAGTGCAGTTTATGTTTTAATCAATTAAGCAGACATCAAACGCTGTTTTAGTTCAGGAATGTGACGACCTAATTCTTGAGCAGTTTCAATCCATTCCTGCATAATAACTTCTACATTTTGTAGTGCTTCTTGATAAGTCTCACCATCAGCAGCACATCCAGGTAATTCTGGTACTTCTGCTATAAATGCTTGGTCTTCTTCACTCCAATAGAGATTAATTTCATAACGCAGATTCATCTTGTTCTCCTAGTTAATATTTGAGAATTACTTCACGCACTTGCTTGACCTGATAAGCTTTAGCTTTTCCTTGTTTGGGCTAAATATTCAAGATTTATTCTATACCATCTTTTGTATATATATGATGGCTACCGCGAATGCGTTCATCAAACCCTAGTTTAATTAGTAGTTGACACAACTGCTCAAAGGCGATGTTTTTGCCTGATTTTACTGATAATATCTTAGCTCGACTTTATCCATTTTTGATTTAATCAGGCAGCATAAACAGCAATATCTCTCAAACGCTCAAATAAAAGACGAGGGACTTTTATCATTTGAGTGGTTTCGGCTTTACTTTATAAATCATCTCTAAGTATTCCATAGCACTCCTATTTGATTTCTGCGAAGCTAGGTACACTTTTATTCCTTCTTACCCCAACCCTGTTCCCTAACAAAGTTAAAAACCTTTAATTGATATTGAAATGTAATAACGTGTTAATAACTGCATATATGATGAATTAGCCTTATGTGTTTACATAAATAATTATTTGAGTGGCATCAAAATTTAATTCAAATCACAAAAATCAATATGTAGAAACATCAACATATTTAGAAAGATTTAAAAATAAATATAAAATTAAGCTCTAAAGTTAAAAAGTTATGTATAGATTGTTTTACTGTAGCAATTTTGCGTAGTTGCACAATTGCTATGTATTTTTTTATTTCTTAAAAAGAAAAAAGCAACTACAGCTGTTCAAATGCTGGAGGGTGAATTAGTGTACAGGCAGCACCAGCATCACCGAGGTAAATCTGTGAATTTTTGGGGCAACCAGAAGTTCCTGCCATTGCTGGTGGGTATTGTCATCGTAGTCGTAGTAATTATCCTTTGGCAGAGATTAATAGTTGCAGAGAAAAATAGTATTCAACAACTGATTCAACAACAGGCGATCGCTACTAAAACTGAGTTAGTCACCCAGCTAAATTATCGCACTTTAGCCTTGGAGCGGATTAAAAAAAATTCACAAGTAAAAAATGGGATTTCCCAAAGTCAATGGGAACTAGAAGCCGCAACCAATATCCAAGAATATAGCGGCTACCAAGCAATTGCACGGTTTGATTCAAGATGGCGGGTGTTGTGGACTGTGCCATTAGAGAAGAAGACAACGGCACTGCCTATAGACTTAAATCAAATCCGTAGACAACAGTCAGTTTTAGACATAGCAGGTA
>JBODRP010000390.1:0-4346 GCA_050633005.1 Trichormus sp.
AGTAATGAGTAATGAGTAATGAGTAATGAGTAATGAGTAATGAGTAATGAGTAATCCCTATTACTTACAGCAGATTTCATTGCTATGATGTACAAATCATAATAATAAAACTCTTGTGGGGTGAGCATCTTGCCCGTCAATAGTGTACATCATTACACCGGAAAGTGCTTTATTACTTATTACTCATTACTTATTACTCATTACTCATTACTTCAAAATTGATGCTTCTTTAATCAAGAGGATCAAAGCGATTGACTAAAATTGCTAAAGGAATCATTGGTAAACCTACAAGCAAACAAATAAACCATTGTTGTAAATTTAAGGGAGCAGTAGAAAATAACCGATTCATTAAGCTCCATTGACTAAAGATGATCTGTAAGATAATCGTACAAGCAATGCCAATTCCAATAGCTGAAGCATCGCTAATTGTCTGTTTAATTCCTCGGATTTGATTAATGAGAGCCTTCCCTAGTTGACTAATACTTAAAAGATAAAAAAGTCTGCCAGCAACTAAAGCTTGAATTGCCATTGTTCGGGCTAAGTCAACATTGGTTGTAGTTTGTTTTATCCATTCAAATACACCAAAAATCAAAATCCAATTAAATACAGAAATTGCCAAAATACGCTTGATTAAACTGCGGGAAAGTAAGGGTTCACGGGGGCTGCGTGGTGGTTGTTGCATTACCCGTTCTGATTTTGGCTCAAAGGCTAAGGGTACAGTCATGGCGATGGAATTAACCATATTCAGCCACAGCACTTGTAAAGATAAAATCGGCAAGATTCTAGCTAGTAGTACACTAATTAAAATCGTCATTGACTCACCGCCATTGACAGGGAGAATAAAGGCGATCGCTTTTAATAAGTTACGATATACAGTACGCCCTTCTTCCACCGCAGCTTCAATGGAAGCAAAGTTATCATCAGTCAAAATCATGTCTGCGGCTTCTTTGGCTACCTCCGTACCCGCCGCCCCCATTGCAATCCCAATCTCGGCTTGTTTTAAGGCTGGGGCATCATTTACACCATCCCCTGTCATCGCTACAATTTCACCTTTAGATTGTAGTGCTTCGACAATGCGGAGTTTCTGTTCTGGTGCAACACGAGCAAATACTGTGCCATCTTCAATGGCTGATGCCAGTTGGGATTGATCCATTTCGGCAAGTTGGCTACCTGTGAAAGCCAAAATTTCACGGTGATGATTAAAACCCATCTGTTGGGCGATCGCTCGTGCAGTTATTGCATGATCACCCGTAATCATTTTGACTTGGATGCCTGCATTTTGACAAGCTGCCACAGCCGCGATCGCTTCTTTTCTTGGCGGATCAATCATCCCTTGCAATCCCAAGAAAATCAAATCTCTTTCAATATCTACATGATCTAGTCCATCTTGAGCAATTGAAGCTGATTTTTTAGCAAAAGCCAACACCCGTAAACCCTGATGTGCCATAGCATCAACTTGTTGATGTATGGTATCTGGATTTATAGGAACTAGATTACCCTCAGCCTCTAACATTTGCTGACAGCGTTGCACAATCGCCTCTACCGAACCCTTAACATAGATAACTCTGCCTTCCCTAGTTCCATCTTCATGCAAAGTTGCCATGTATTGAAACTCAGACTCAAAGGGAATCCCGTCTACTCTGGGCATTTCCTGTTCTACCTGAGTGCGCTCTAGCTGTAGTTTATTCGCAACAACTATTAATGCTCCCTCTGTAGGATCGCCTATAACCTGCCACTCTCCTGCTTTTTGTTCTAGGTGGGAATCGTTACATAACAATCCGGCTTGGAGACATTCTATCAACACAGGATAATGATTCTGATCTATTGGCTGTTGATCTAATAAAATTTCTCCTTCTGGAACATAGCCTGTACCAGTAATGGTATATTGTTTACCACCTGCATAAATAGCCTGTACAGTCATTTGGTTTTCTGTTAATGTCCCCGTTTTATCAGAACAGATGACTGTAGCACCGCCAAGAGTTTCAACAGCTGGTAACTTCCGCACGATCGCATGACGGCGAGCCATACGGGAAACACCTATAGCTAATGTGACCGTAACTACAGCAGGTAAACCTTCAGGAATGGCACTCACAGCAAAAGCGATCGCTGCCTCAAACATTTCTGTCCAAGAATTGCCGTATCCTAGCCCCACAGCAAAGGTTAGTGCTGCTATACCGAGAATAATATATAGTAACGTGCGGCTAAATTTATCAAATTTCCGAGTTAGGGGAGTTTTGAGGCTTGTACCTCGTTGCATCAGTTGAGAAATCCGCCCGGTTTCTGTGGCTTCACCAATGGCAACCACAATGCCTTTACCAGTGCCGAAGGTAACAAAACTGCCAGCATAAGCCATGTTGGTGCGTTCGGCTAAAGGTGCATCTAAATTGAGTGGTTCGGTATTTTTCTCCACAGCCACCGACTCACCCGTCAGGGCTGATTCATTCACTTGGAGATTGCGGGATTGTAGCAGACGCAAATCTGCTGGTACTTTATCACCAGAAGCGAGTAAGACAACATCCCCAGGTACTAATTCTGCTGAGGGAACTTGTACCTTTTGATGGTTGCGGAGGATAGTTGCATTAGTTTGTACTGAAGAAGCTAAAGCTGCGATCGCACTTTCGGCTTTTGACTCTTGTATAAAACCGATAATCGCGTTAATCAGAGTCACACCCCAAATTACCCCAGCATTTACCCATTGCCCAATCAAAGCTTTAATTGCACCTGCAATCAACAAAATGTACAGCAACGGTTGGTGAAACTGCAACAAAAACCGCACTAATGGACTTTTACCGGGTTTAGCTTTCAGCTCATTAGTACCAAAACGTTCTCGTCGTTTTGTCACTTCATCAGCATTTAAACCTGTTTCGAGATTTGTGCTTAAGTTTTCCGCTACCCTGGAGGCAGGCAGATTATGCCATTGTTGGGGCTGACTGGGATTTTGATTAGTTGCTGTCACAGTAAAATGGAAAAATCAGTTGTTCCAATACGTAATTTATTTTTATAAATTTGGTAATGTTTTCCATCTACCTCTGGTGATAAGAGCAACTAGAAAATTTGATTTATGTTGAAACCTTTGGTGATCCCAATGTGCAGTGGTTAAGAGTCACCGTTGATCCCAAAAACCCCCATTTATTTGAAGTGAATAATGAAATTCTGCCTGTAAATTAAGATAGATGACAGGCAACAGGTAACAGGGGAAAGGGAAAGAAAAAATACTATCACCTTTTCCCTGTCACTTATTTAGAAACTGACATTATATTTATCAGCTAATTCCGAAAGCTTCTCATACTGTTGAATTGCTGCTTCAGTAATTAATGTCTTTGCTTCTTCTGGAGTTGTGCCGTTTTCTGGAATTAAATACTTAATATAAAGAGAAACAAAATCTACCATAACTGCCGAGCCAAGTAATCCATGACTATCAGCTTCTTGCCCAGCCATTGCGGATACTAGTCCGGTTTTAATTGGATCTGGTCTAGTTTTCATAAACTGATCAATCAGTTGCCAGATATATTCATTAGGTATGAGATTTTGTAACTTAGTTGGATCAGGTGTAAATTCTATGCCTGCTGATTTTGCCTGCTCTAAAATACACCATTCTGCAAATTCTTTGAGGGCTTCTTCAGGAAGTTTGGGGAAATATTTGTGTAGTTCTAAATCAGACACAGGCTTACCTTATATATTTGAGTTTTTTTGGAGCTTATTAAGGCAAGACTAACTCACTATTTCTAAAAGTTTTAGTGTGTTATGTTACGACTGTTGAATAAATAGATTATCTGAGATTATTTACTTATTGCATATAAACTAAGCTATTTTGCCAAAGAGCGATCGCCTCATTTTCATTTCATATCATATGATCAAGATAAAGCGATCGCTCTTTGACTGATCAATGCAGTTTTCCCTACCCCCTACACCCTGTTTTTGACTTTGGCTCTAAACGTTCATAAACCCACCATCAACTACTAAATCAGCCGCCGTCATATATGATGACTCATCACTGGCTAAGAAGACAGCCGCCCATGCAATCTCCTCCTGTTGTCCCACACGTCCTAATGGTGCAACTTGTGTAATAGAATTGACAAAACCATCCAGTTCTTTGTCAGAAATTCCGATCTTGCTCTGAAAGTTAGTTAAGACGATACCAGGACTCAACGAGTTGACTCGAATTTTCCGTATTCCTAATTCAGCCGCTAAACTCCGAGCTAAGGAACGCACGGCTGCTTTAGTTGCAAAATATATGCTTCCCGTCGCCATGCCTTTTTCATGCACTGAGGAAGCATTCAGAATGACACTCGCTCCTTCTTGAAGCAATCCAGCTAGTTTCTGTACAGTAAAAAATACCCCTTTGA
>JBODRP010000391.1:0-4342 GCA_050633005.1 Trichormus sp.
GCGGCGAATTGTTGCCAAGGTAGTTCAAAATCATCCTTCCCGATAATCTCTTGGGTTGAGGATAAACCAGCATCCTTTAGTATACGTTCGTTACATCCCAAAAATCGATAGTTCCGATCTTTCCAAAAAATGCCTTGGGGTAATGTATTTAAGACTACCTGTAAAAAGTGTTGAGATTCTTTTAACTCTTGTTCCAGTCGAATAATAGTGCTACGGAACTCTTCGGTAGATGCGGCTAATTGTTCGTTTTGCTGGCGGAGCAGGGTGATCTCTTGTTCTATTGCTTCAGCATACATGAAGTATTACCTCTCAATGATTACCGTACTGGAAGAGAAAAGAATAGTATCCGTAACAATAATTTTGATCAGCGATGTTTGTGCCGGGCTGTACCTACTGCATATCTAAACCTGTAGCTTTACACCTTAAACTATTGGTGCAAAATTTAAATGCTCCCTGAAAATCAATCGCTACCTATCCAGTATTATTCCCAAACAAAATGCTTCATTTACTACCAAAGCCAGGAATATGTCCGCAAATATTTACCGCCAAACCTAACCCCCCAACCCCCTTCCCTACCAGGGAAGGGGGAATATGTAGAGACGTTTCATGAAACCTCTCTACATTGGTAGGGGAGAGGTACTCTACGAGAAGAGCTTCGCTCTATGGAGAGGGGTTTTCTAGATACCGTGAAAAGTCAGGTTCATTGATAACCGGCGGCTTGTAATAAAAATAATTTGGCATATAATCCCTCACCCGCTAACAGTTCCTCGTGTGTTCCTTGTTCTACTACTTCCCCATTTTCAATTACTAGGATTTTGTCGGCCATTCTGACTGTTGAAAAGCGGTGAGAAATCAAAAAAACCATTTGATTTTGGGTGAGGGTGCGAAAATGATTGAAAATTTCATACTCGGCTTGGGCATCTATGGCTGATGTGGGTTCGTCTAAGACTAAAATATCGGCTTTAGTCCGCATGAAAGCACGGGCGAGGGCGATTTTCTGCCACTGTCCCCCAGATAATTCTTGTCCGCTTTTAAACCATTTGCCGAGTTGGGTTTGAAATTGTTGGGGTAAGCGTTCGATAAAACTATGGGCGTTACCTTTTTGGGCGGCTATTTGCCAACGGTTGGAGTCGTTAAAGCTGTCTACATCTCCTACACCAATATTTTCGCCGACGGTGAACTGATAACGCACAAAGTTCTGAAAAATTACGCCGATGCGTTGACGGAGTGCATCTACATCCCATGATTGTAAGTCTACGCCATCTAATAAAATTCGCCCGGAGTCTGGGGTATAAAGTCTGGTGAGGAGTTTAATTAAGGTAGTCTTGCCAGAACCGTTTTCACCGACAATGGCTAGTTTTTCACCGGGTTTTAAATGTAGGGAAATGTTTTTTAAGGCAGGTTTAGCACTGCCGGGATAGGTAAAGGAGACATTTTCAAAGCGGATACCGTCTTGAGGGTCAATACCTTTGGTGATTTTACCCCAGGGTGGGGTGACTTTTTCTTCTAAGAAATCGTAGAGGTTGGAAAGATAGAGGTTATCTTCATACATCCCACCAATGGAAGTGAGGGCATTGGCAAAGGTAGATTGACCTTGACGAAAAACTGTGAGATACATGGTCATATCGCCTAAAGAAATTCTTCCCGCTACGGTTTCTAGTACAATCCAAGCGTAGGCGATGTAAAAAGCTACTGTACTAACTAAGCCTAGGAAATATCCCCACATTCCTCGACGGATAGTTAAATCACGATCTTCGGTGTAGAGTTGGCGAAATACATGGCGATAACGTCCTAAAAGCATCTCTCCCAGTTGGTAGAGTTTGACTTCGGTGGCGAAATCTTCTCTAGCTAGGAGATTTTCTATATAATGCTGTTGGCGGGTTTCTGGGGCGCGCCAACTAAATAGACGAAAGGCTTCCCCAGCAAAGCGAGTTTCAGCGATAAAAGCGGGCATGGCTGCGACAATTAAGACAATGACAGCCCAAATAGAGAATTTAACTAGTAAAAAACCGTAGGTGATAAGAGAAAGGGCATTTTGGACTAAACCAAAGGTGCGGTTAACTAAAGAGAGCGGACGTATGGAGGCTTCCCGCCTAGCGTTGGTGAGTTTATCGTAAAATTCTGAGTTTTCAAAGTGAGCTAGATCTAAAGTCAGGGCTTTTTTAAGGATTAATACATTGACTCGCTGACCTAAGAGAACGCGTAATAATGATTGACAGATAATTAATCCCCGTTGAGAAGCGGCTAGTAAAGCAACTGCGATCGCCTCTATGCTGACATACAATAAAGGTCGGTATATATTCCCTTGTAAATTCCCTTGGGCTGCCAATACTACAGCATCTACGATCAGTTTACCAAGGTAGGCGATCGCTGCCGGTAACAAACCAGCTAATAAAGTTAAACTAGCCAAGATAATTGTCAAAGTGCGGCTAGTCGTCCACACTAAATTTATTGCCCGTCCACTATAACGGAAAACTGCCAGTGATTGACGCAGGGGATGACGTTGCTTTTTACTCTTCATTATTCTTTTTATAGCGCGAGAGTAACCATTCCTGCTGAGAATTAAGGCAAGTTATAGGAAAAAACTAGGTAGAAACCTCACCTATGAGTGGCTGGCTGTCTTTAAGTAATAAGTGATCAGATTTACTCATTACTCATTACTTATTACTTATTACTTATTACTCACAGGAGTTACGCAAGTGTCACAATAGATGGTTGGTGCGTGACGCTATAAGTCTGATGACTACGTTCCAATACTTTCACAGCGTCACACACCCTACACCAATCTACCAGAGCGTAGGTAGAAACCCCACCATACGCAGTCCCTGTTCCATTTTACGTAACAAGTAATCAGATTTACTCATTACTCATTACTTATTACTCATTACTCATTACTCATTACTCATTAATAACCGTTGTCGATTTTGTGTCATCATCACAGAAAATATGATGTAGGAAATCGTAAATAAACTGATGAGTGCTATTGCTTCTACTCTTGCATCTATCGTTGGCGAAGAAAATACCCTTTACCCACAAGACAAACTGAATATCCCACCTATCCCTGGGGGAAAATCTCCCAGTTGTATTGTCTATCCCCAAAGTCCAACACAGTTAGCCGCAGTTATCGCTACAGCTAATAGTCATAACTGGCGTGTCTTGCCTTGTGGGAGTGGCAGTAAACTCAATTGGGGTGGTTTACCAGAAAATATTGATGTTGTCGTTAGTACCGAACGCCTCAACCAACTAATAGAACACGCTGTAGGTGATTTGACTGTCACCGTGGAAGCAGGGATGAAGTTTTCCCATCTCCAGCAAATTTTGGCACATTCGGGGCAGTTTCTCGCCCTTGACCCCTCAAACCCAGATGCAGCAACCATTGGCGGCATTGTAGCGACTGCTGATACCAATTCCCTACGGCAACGTTATGGTAGTGTCCGCGACCAACTTTTAGGTATTACTTTTATCCGTGCTGATGGTGAAATTGCCAAAGCTGGGGGAAGGGTAGTTAAGAATGTAGCTGGCTATGATTTGATGAAGTTGTTTACTGGATCATACGGTACGCTGGGAATTATTAGCCAAGTAACTTTTCGTGTCTATCCTGTGCAGTCAGCATCGGGAACAGTAGTATTAACGGGTGAGGCTGGGGCTATTACTCAAGCTGCTAATACTTTACGGAGTTCGGCTTTGACACCTACTCAAGCAGATTTGTTATCTATGCAATTAGTTTCTAGCTTGGGTTTGGGTGGAGGCATGGGATTAATTGCCCGCTTCCAAAGTATTAGTGAAAGTGTCAAGGAACAATCCCATCAAGTTTTAAAATTAGGGGAAAAGTTAGGATTACAAGGGGCTATTTTTTCTGGTGCAGATGAAGAGAGTCTATGGCAGAGATTGCAAGAACAAATACATCATCCTGCCACAGATACTACAATTAGCTGCAAAATAGGAATATTACCTACAACTGCGGTGGAAATGTTAACTAAAGTAGATATGGGACTAGTGCATCTCAGCAGTGGTTTAGGTGTAGTGCAACTTCAGGAGCAAAATCAAGTTTTAAAATTGCGATCGCTTTGTCAATCTCATCAGGGATTTTTAACGGTAATTACCGCACCTGTAGCAGTCAAACAAACCATAGATGTGTGGGGATACACAGGTAACGCTTTGCCTTTAATGCGCGGCATTAAACAACAGTTTGATCACCAAAATATATTAAGTCCTGGTCGGTTTGTTGGTGGGATTTAAGCAAGTAACTACACAGACACAGCACTTTTGAAGTTAGTAAGGTACACCATGAGTAATGAGTAATAAGTAATAAGTAATGAGTAATGAGTAATGAGTAATGAGT
>JBODRP010000392.1:0-4332 GCA_050633005.1 Trichormus sp.
TCTTATAGATATCAAATTATGATTTTTGCTGAGTAATTTATTTCTTGGAAGTCCCTTATTGGTAATCCCAAACAACCAACATTGACTGTCTGTCATTTGGTTAATGGTGTATATGAGCAGCAAAAATATCGCTTAGGATAGAGTATTCACTCTTATTTATTACCTAAATTACAACTTAAATTAGATGAAATTATGCCTACTTAAGATTTTCGATTTCAACTTTCCTGGCTACGACGATGATTAGCAGCTTGTATTAATAATGATTCCGCAAAAGCGATCGCATCACTAGCGGATTTTCCCCCGGCTAACTGTGCTAATTCATCCCGCCTTGTAGTTAAATCATGCAAGTTGGTGACACGGACTACGGTACGTTCTTCAGTGTTGCCATTGTTTGCTTTCTTACCTTGACCTTGGGTAATTGTTTGTTTATTTACCCGGAAGTGTTTATCTGCCATTGCTGCTACTAAAGGCTGGTGGGTAACACATAACACTTGATGCTTTTGACTTAACTGGTGTAATTTTTCTGCTATGGCTTGCGCTACCCTTCCCGAAACTCCTACGTCAATTTCATCAAATACCAGCGTTCCCGCCGCATCGGTTTGGTTGAAACAAGCTTTGAGTGCTAGTAAAAACCGACTCATCTCACCACCAGAAGCAATTTCTGTTAATGGTTGTAATGGTTCGCCGGGGTTGGGACTAAACATAAAGGTGATTTTGTCTGCACCAGTCGCAGTGGGAGTAGTCGGTACAATTTCCACTTGAAACTGTACCTTTTCCATCGCTAGGGGTTTGAGTTCGGAGATTAAGCGGGATTCTAGGGTGGTGGCGGTTTTTTGGCGGAGTTTAGTTAATTTTTCACAAGCTTGTGTTAATTTTTCCCAACAGGCTTGTTCTTGCTGTTCTAAACTTTCAATGGATTGTTCACTATCATTGAGTTGTGCTAGTTCGTCATTGATGCGTTGATAGTAGGCGATCGCTTCCTGTAAACTCGGGCCATACTTGCGGCAGATTTGTTTCAATTCCCGGATGCGTTCCTCTACTTCTTCCAATCTTTGGGGATCAGCTTCTAAACTTTCCCCATAGGCGTTGATTTGTCGTCCTACTTCTGTTAAGGCTGTTTGAGCATCTCTAATTAAATCTAACAGTGGTTGCAGTTGAGCATCATACTCTACCATTTGGTTGAGTGCGGCTTCACTATCACCCAATAAATCGGCGGCGGCTGGGGTTTCGTCTTCATTTTGATACAAAGCTTGGTAAACTTTGTAACTCATTTGTTGCAAATCAACAACATGATTCAGGCGTTCCCGTTCTTGCTGGAGTTGTTCCAATTCTTGAGGATCGTTAAGATTGGCTGTAGTTAATTCCTGAACTTGGTAGGTGAGTAAATCTAGTTGTTGTAAGCGTTCTCGTTCCGAGGTGCGACGTTTTTCTAGACTGGCGTGAATTTGTTGGTAAGCACTAAAAGCTGAGGTGATGACTTGACGTTGTTTGATTAAAGCCTCACCGCCATACATATCTAACCAGTCACGCACTAGTGAGGGTTGTCCCACTTGCACAGTTTGACCTTGGGCGGTAATTTCCACTAAGCGATCGCGCAGTTCTGTTAAAATCTGACGGTTAACTAACACACCATTTACCCGCGATCTACTGCGGATATTAGTAGAAGTAACTGTAATTTCTCGACTAATAACTATCGAACTATCATCAATTAAATCAATTTCTTGTTCTATCAACCAAGCTGCTAACGGCGGTGTTAAAGCAAAAGTTCCTTCCACCATTGCCCTAGCCGTTCCCGTGCGAATAGCACGACTAGAGACTTTCCCGCCTAAAATAGCATCAATGGCATCTAAAATAATTGATTTTCCTGCGCCGGTTTCACCTGTCAATACGTTCAATCCCGCGCCGAATTGTAGTTCTAGTTGATCAATCAGGGCAAAATTCTCAATTCGCAGGCACAGCAACATCAGAACAAAATCTCCGTAAAGGCAGATGCGGGATATTTCTAAGTTACAGGAGGTTAAGCAGGATTTTTGAGAATCGGCAAATACCTACTACCATTGAACTAGCAAGCACATTTTAGTGTAGCAAAAAAGTTAATGGTCAATATGTCACAGACGCGATTCATCATATCTGTAAAATGATGATTAGTTTTTTCCTCCGCCCTAATCTTAAGAATTACAAATTTTTTTAAACCTATTGTTACAATACTTAACATTACTCAATGCAAGCAGTGGCTTTTTCTATGATTGTTAAGACACTTCCGACAAATTCCCCACCGATTGAGGGTGAAATGCAAGTTAGAGAACAGGCAATGCTCACTCAAATTCTTGAACCTGAGACATTGAGTTATAATCCTGTGGAAATAGCAGCCCACTATCAAGCTAGACCTTGGCAGGTTTTACGGCGGATTTTTGCTGTTTTGAGGCCGACGCTCTCCTTTGCTTTGGGGTTGTGGTGGGATAATCAACGGGGAATTGTCCTTAAAAATAATCAGCGTCGAGCAATTCAATTAAGAGAATTACTCACACAGTTGGGGCCTGCTTATATCAAAATTGGGCAAGCTTTATCCACTAGACCAGATTTAGTTCCTCCCCTATACCTGGAAGAACTGACGAGGTTACAAGACCAATTACCGGCGTTTCCTAACGAAATTGCTTATCAATTTATTGAGGAAGAACTAGGAAACCGACCAGAAGAAATTTATACAGAACTGTCAGCCATGCCCATTGCGGCTGCTTCCTTGGGTCAAGTGTATAAAGCTAAACTCAAAACTGGGGAAGAAGTAGCTGTGAAAGTTCAGCGTCCTGACTTAAGGGAACGCATCACTATTGATTTATATATTTTACGGGGTCTAGCCGCTTGGGTGCAGAAAAAAGTCAAGCGGGTACGCAGTGACTTAGTAGGAATTTTAGATGAATTAGGCGATCGCATTTTTGAAGAGATGGATTATATCCACGAAGGCGAAAATGCTGAACGCTTTTTTGAATTGTATGGTCATATTAAAGACATTTACGTTCCCAAAATCTACTGGGAATATACTAACCGTCGTGTGTTAACGATGGAGTGGATTAACGGCACAAAGTTAACCCAAACACCAGAAATTAAAGCCCAGGGTATAGATGCACGCTATTTAATAGAAGTGGGTGTACAGTGTTCTTTGAGACAACTTTTAGAACATGGATTTTTTCACGCTGATCCCCATCCCGGTAACTTGTTAGCCACACCCGAAGGTAAACTAGCTTATCTAGATTTTGGCATGATGAGCGAAATTCAACCGCCCCAAAGATATGGTTTAATTGAGGCGATCGTTCACGTTGTTAACCGGGATTTTGAAGGACTAGCCCAAGACTACGTTAAACTAGATTTCCTCTCCCCAGAGACAGATTTAACACCAATTATTCCAGCTTTCTCCAAAGTATTTGCTAATGCTCAAGGTGCTAGTGTAGCGGAATTTAACATTAAAAGCATCACTGATGACCTATCAGAACTGATGTATGAGTATCCTTTCCGCGTACCTCCCTACTACGCTTTAATTATTCGTTCCCTAGTCACATTAGAAGGTATAGCCATATATATAGATCCCGACTTTAAAGTCTTGAGTGAAGCTTACCCTTATGTTGCTAAACGCCTATTAACAGACCCCTCAGTAGAATTGAGAACATCCCTCAAAGATTTACTGTTTAAAGAGGGGAAATTTCGCTGGAATAGATTAGAAAATTTGTTGAAAAATGCCCGCAAAAACCAAGATTACGACTTAAATTTAGTAGTTAATCAAGGTGTAGATTTTCTCTCATCTGAACGTGGTGCTTTCATTCGAGATAAGCTAGTAGATGAAGCTTTAAACGGACTGAATGCTTTAAGTAAAAATGTCTTACATAACTTCACTTACTTGTTAAGAGAAAGGGTAGGTATTACAGCCATTAATGAAACTCCAGCCGCCACAGTTGAGCAACAACAAACCTTAGAACATATCAAAAATATCTCGAATATTTTGAGAGAAACGCGCGGTTTTGATGCAGCAAAACTTGCACCTCAACTAGCTCAATTATTAGTAAATCCTGGTGTGCAACGTTTAGGTCAGCAAGTCACCAATCAATTGTTACAAAAAGCCGCAGTCCGACTAATTCGGGAATTGCTAATAGCAGAAGAAGTTAACAGCAATGGTAAGAGTGAATTAGCAAAATCTACCAACTCACCTCTAGCAAACACCAAATAATAAATTATCCCAATTAACTATTAGTAGGGTGCGTCAGTATCGATATTTTCCTGGTGTAGCTGAAATTTCTCCTCCTGACGCACACTACATTTGCGATATTGTTTATCTGGAAGTTA
>JBODRP010000393.1:0-4329 GCA_050633005.1 Trichormus sp.
CAGATTTTGTCTATTTTTTTTAGTAAGATATATAACTTTACTTTTTATATAAATACTGGCACTGCCAGAATTTCATCATGGGAATTAATCTGATTGTTCTCAGTATTTCTTAAATTTTCTTGTATCTGAAGAATATATATTGTGATATGCGATCGCTAATCCTAAAATATTGACAAACTTTGATTGACAAAGCCTAGAAGTGTATGCTATCTCCAGTAAAATAAAAAATATACTGAAAAATAAAAATTAATAGTAATTAAATATACAATACAAGCTTATTAGTTCAGCAGTATATTCTTATAAAATGACTCCGCGTGTTGCTTACCGATGTATCTCCACAAACGGAGCAATAAAAATGACATTAAATACTGATAAAAATTACCAAAAAAAAACAGTAAAGGCGTGCTAAGTTTTAAATCCAACCTCATTCCGTTCGCGGTTCGCCCCATGTATCTGCCAGACTTACACCCACAACACCTTGAAGAATTAGTCAAGTGCAGTGGTATAGACTTAGACTTGATCAAACTTAACTTCAAGTCTCTCCCAGGCGCAGCAGCCTACGAATATCTCTTAATTTCCGAACATCTACCCCGCACGAATACAGGAATGGTGACAAGTGGTTGGTTACAACGCTACAGTCATGTCACAGCCGGCGGTTGGTGGTGTTCCGGCTTAGATCCTCTCCAGCATTGGCAACCGATGGAATGGGGTTGCTTTAAACCCAACCAACCACGTACCAACCAAAATGGTAAAACCATCAAATACGAACATCCACCCAGCACCCCCACACGCATATTTTGTCTGCGGGTGACACTGGATATTTGGCAGCAAGTCTCCCAACGCTACAACATTGCATTGCCTACCGATATTAGCACCAACGAACAAGGCGAAGCTTTTGGGTTTTGGCAATGGGTATTAGAAAATCAAATACCCATCATCATCTGTGAAGGCGCGAAAAAAGCCGCCACCCTCTTGACACAGGGTTATGCAGCCATAGCTGTACCTGGAATTACGAGTGGTTATAGAGTTATCAAAGATAAATTTGGTAAAGTTATCAATCGTCAATTAATCCCTGATTTAGCTGCATTTGCGCGGATGCAACGAACTGTTTATATTTGTTTTGATTTTGAAACTCAACCCCAAAAAGTTGCAGCTGTTAGCAATGCCATTACTCAATTAGGTTGTTTATTTCAAGAACAAAAATGTCCTGTTAAAGTCATTACATTACCAGGAACAGAAAAAGGCGTTGATGATTTTATTATTGCCAAAGGTGTAACCGCTTTTGAAAAAGTTTATCGTCGTAGTCTAGACTTAGAAATTTATCTATCTGAAATTAAACCTCATACTGATTTAACTATTCCTGCAACATTAACTATTAACCGTCCATACTTAGGCGAAATTGCTTTTCCCACATCTGGTTTAGTGGGAGTCAAATCAGCCAAAGGCACAGGTAAAACTACCGCACTGCAAAATATTGTCAAACAAGCTAAAAGTAGAAATCAGCCTGTATTGTTGATTACCCATCGGATTCAATTAGGCAAATTTTTATGTGAAAAAGTTGGAATTAAATGGGGATTAGGTAATCATGAAATCATCACGGATAAACAAAATGATTTATCCCCTCATCATACAGAATTAAATCCTCCTCTCTCTTTAGGTTTATGTGTAGATTCTATTTGGAAACTTAATCCAGAAGACTGGCGCGGTGGCATAGTCATTTTAGATGAAGTTGAGCAATCTTTATGGCATCTCCTCAATAGCAGTACTTGTAAATATAAGCGGGTGAAAATATTAAAAATATTTCAGCAATTAATTGCCAATATTTTATCTAATGGTGGCTTAATTATTGCCCAAGATGCTGATTTATCTGATGTATCTTTAGAGTATTTGCAAAGTTTAGCAGGCTATAAAATCACCCCTTGGTTAGTAGTAAATCAATGGAAACCCCAACGCGGCTGGGATGTGACATTTTATGATTCGCCTAATCCCATACCTCTCATTCAGCAGTTAGAGTTGGATTTATTAGCAGGGCGTAAATGTTATGTCACAACTGATAGCCGTTCTGGACGTTATAGTTGTGAAACCATCGAAAGATACTTAAAAGAACGTTTAGAGAAACTGCGATATCAATTTCCGAAAACTTTAGTAATTAATAGCCAAACCACCAACACCCCAGGACACGCGGCGGTTGATTTTGTGCCAGCCATTAATCAAAAAATCATTGAGTATCAAACAGTATTTGTAACTCCCAGCTTAGGAACAGGAATTAGTATTGATGTGCAACATTTTGATAGAGTTTATGGCATTTTTCAAGGTGTGATTCCTGATGCGGAAGCACGACAAGCATTAGCCAGAGTCCGCGATAATGTGCCGCGAATTGTTTGGTGTGCTAAACGCGGCATCGGTTTAATTGGTAGTGGTAGCACTAATTATCGTTTATTGTCTAACTGGTATCAAGAAAATCAAAAAGAAAATCTCGCTTTACTCAGTCCTCTACATAAAATTGATGTCGATTTACCCCTAGTTTATGACCCTGTACATTTGCGTACTTGGGCTAAAATATCAGCTAGAGTCAATGCGTCTATTCGTCTTTATCGTCAATCAATGCAAGAGGGATTAACTACAGATGGGCATCAAATTCGGATCAGAAGTAACGCCATTCACAATAATATTGTTCGAGATTTGCGGTTAGCTTTCTTAGCAACTGATCCCCAGGATTTAGCAACGCGCAGAAGATTAGTTTTAGAAATTGTCAAAGTCCAAAAAGAGTGGACAGATAAGCGTCAAAAAGGCAAAGAAATTAAGCGTCAAATAAGAAAGATTAAACAGGAAAACCAATTAGCGGCAGCAATTAATGTTGCTAATGCTAAAGATATTGATTATGTTGAGCATGAGCAACTAACTGCCCAGCATTCTCTTACGGATGCAGAACGTTATCAAATTCAAAAATATCATCTCAGACAAAGATACGGTATATTAGTTACGCCGCTACTAAAAATAAAAGATGATCAAGGGTATTATTCCCAATTATTAATTCACTATTATCTCACCCATGAAAGTGAATATTTTCACATCAGAGATCAACAGGAATGGCATCATCAATTGTCTTTAGGAGGAGGCAAAGTTTTTCTCCCAGACTTAAAAATCTATACTGTAAAAATTGAAGCGATGAGAGCTTTGGGAATGTTGCGATTTCTTGAACATGACGCAAAATTTACCGAGGATGATCCGAATTTAATTTGGTTGCAAGATATTGTATTTCAACACAGTAAGCATATTAAAAGAGTGCTGGGTATTGATTTTACTAGAGGTAAAAATAACAAAACAGGGATGAAAATTCTCAGCCGATTATTGAATTTGTTAGGTTTGAAGTTAAAACGCAGCGATGATTTTTATCAAATTGATGTAGATAGTCTTAACGATGGGAGAGAGCAAATATTTGCTGTTTGGCATCAACGAGATGAGTTAATATTAGCTCATATGAAACAAATCGGATGTAATTACACTGATAGTTTTGCAACTTGGCAAGATACACAAGACGTAAATTCTCTAGTTTCTATGATGTCTACTTCAATGAATAATAAGTAATGAGTAAGTTTCTTACTCATTACTCATTACTTATTACTTAATCAATTTAATGGCTCAATGATAGTTCTTAAGCCATTGTTAGTCAATATTTTCAGCATTTCATTGGCGTTATTGCGATCGCTAAATACACCAACTTGCATGACTCTACGACTTTGCCAAATGGTGGGAAAAGCTCCAGGTGCAAGATTTTTGACTAATTCCTGTTCTCTATCGGTTAAAGCCTCTACTACAACGCGATAGCGAACACCTGGGGCTGAAGAAGATGAATAATTCCCCGCATAACTAATTGTATTAGTTGGCGTTGGGGATATTTTTTGCATATTCCGGGTATTACCCAGGGGAATATTGCCATCAGGCACAGGTAATAGGTCATTATTATTACTCACAGCACTGGCGTTTGATGGTTGGGGACTAACTTGTGATTGAGTTGGTGAGAGATGGGTTGGCCATGACTGTTGTTGAGTTGTGACAGTTGTGGTTGGGGTTTGTGTCTCAGGTGCAACAAATTCAATGGTGTTGGTATCAATCTGCACATAATTAAACTGAGTCGCCTGGGCTGGTACTGCTGGTAATGGAGTCGCTTTTCTGGTGGTTGCTGGTGAGGTTTTACGTGTGCTGCTAGTGGTGACTCTGCGGCGATTAGGTGGGGGTAATTGTTGATTGTATTTAGGCAAAATTAGCGGTGCTTGAGTTTGCTGCTGCACCATCGGCTGATCAGATACTCCAGGAGCAGCAAAGATG